>SLRW01000041.1 GCA_007130745.1 Gammaproteobacteria bacterium | reverse complement strand
ATTTCGGCTTTTATGATCTAATTATTAGATATATTAGACATTGCTATGGAGTGGGTATGCCACAACCCCGTGTGTCACTGGATCAATGGCGAGCCCTGGTCGCGGTGGTGGACCATGACGGCTACGCGCGCGCAGCCACGGCCCTGCACCGCAGCCAGTCCAGCATCAGCCACGCCGTACACCAGATCGAATCCCGCCTGGGACTCAGGCTTTTCACCATCGAGGGCCGCAAGGCGCGCCTGACTGATGCCGGTGCCGTACTCTATCGTCGTGGCCGAGCGCTGATCGACGAGGCTGAGCGCCTCGAACAGGTCGCAAGCAGCCTGGCCGCAGGCGGCCAGGCGCAACTGCGCCTGGCGGTGGAGAGCATCTTTCCCACCTGGCTGTTGCTGCACTGCCTGGCGCAATTTGGCAAGGCACACCCGCACACCCGGGTGGACCTGCATGAATCGGTGCTGGGCGGCACCGACGAGCTATTGCTGGAACACCGGGTGGATCTGGCGATTTGCTCACAGGTGCCGCCGGGCTTTCTGGGTGACCCGCTGATGCAGGTCCGGTTTATTGCCGTGGCCGCGCCCGCCCATCCCCTGCACCAGCTCAATCGCCGACTCACGCTGGATGACCTGCGCGCCCATCGCCATCTGATCATGCGTGACAGCGGCATCCGCCGTACCCGCGACGGAGCCTGGCAGGGCGCCAGTCAGCGCTGGACCGTCAGTCACAAGGCCACATGGATTCGCGCCGCATGCATGGGGCTGGGCTTTGCCTGGTATCCCGAGCAAAGCATTCGTGAGGAACTGGCCGCCGGCGCACTGCGCCCCTTGCCCCTGAAAGAAGGGGCCGAACGCAGGGCCACCCTGTATCTGGTCTTCGCCGACCCGGAAGCCGGCGGCCCCGGGCTAGACTATCTCGGCGAGCTGCTGCGCACAGCGGTAGCCGGGAACATGGCCCCGTCCTGACTTGCCCTGCTCCGGTGCCTCGGCTAGCGTAAGCGCCATAACAACTGCCTCGGGAATGGATTCCAGCCATGATTATCCTCCCTGCCGATCGCAAGATTGACCTGTCCAACCCGCCGGTCCTCACCCTGGCGCTGGTGCTGATCAACTGTTTTGTGTTCTTTTTTCTGCAGGGCGGCGACCGGCATGATATCGACGCGTATTTCCATTACATGGAATCCGATCTGCCACAAATCGAGTTTCCCGCCCGGGCAAACTGGCTGGAAGCGCAAGACAGGCGCCATGAGGCTCTCGAGGTCCGGCTCTGGCTGGATGGTTCCCCGCCACCGCCGGAAGATGACAGCGACGCCGCCGGTATTTTCTTCGACATGCAAGTTGACGGGCGCTTCCGGAAGGCCTTGCTCAACGATGAAATCATTACCCCCGCGCACCCGGAGTACGACACCTGGCAATTACAGCGCGCGGAAGTTGAAAGCATTATGGACCGCTGGGTGAGCTGGCGTTATGGCTTCCGTCCGGCCGAACCCTCAGTGACGAGTCTGTTTTCCCATATGTTTCTGCACAGCAATTTCATGCACTTGCTGGGTAACATGGTGTTTCTGTTGATCGTAGGCTATCTGGTGGAAATGGCCCTGGGCCGCCGGGCCTTTATCGGCGCCTATGTGCTGGGCGGCGTAGCCGCCGTCAGCCTGCACTGGCTACTCAACCTGTCCAGCGCCGTGCCGCTGGTTGGCGCCTCGGGCGCCATCTCCGCGATCATGGGTGCTTTTGCAGTCATTTATGGTCTGCGCCGCATCCGTTTTTTCTATTCCATATTGTTTTATTTTGGTTTTGTACGCGCCCCGGCGCTGATCATGCTGCCTCTCTGGGTCGGTATTGAGCTGTTCCGGATCTGGAACAACCCGGAAAGCAATATTGCCTATTTCGCACATATTGGCGGCTTTCTCGGCGGGGCGCTGATCGCCGGCACCCACCGCAGTATCGACGCCCCGGTAAACACCGAATTCATGGATGCGCCGGCGCAGGAAGATGAAAGCCTGGGCGAACATGCCCGCGCCATGGCGCTGGTGGAACGGTTGCGCCTCGAAGAAGCGCGGCCCTTGCTGCAAAAGCTGCACGAACAGGACCCGGGTAACCAGAAAATCCTGCGCCAGCTCTACGCCGTCACCCGCTTCCGACCGGACAGCGAGGCCTATCATGAGGCAGCGGGCAAGATCCTCTCACTACCTGAAACCGACCCTGCCACCGTTCAGCTGGTACACAACACTTTCAGGGATTACCTCAAACGGGCCCGACCCGGGGTCAGAATCCCGCCGGAGCAATACACCCACCTGGCGCAAGCCTTCGTCAAAGGGGGCTATCTGGAAGAGGCTGAAAACATCATCCGCTTGTTGCTCAAGCGGCCCCGGGCCAGTCGGCGCTTGCCGAATATTATCCTGCAACTCGCCCGGGCCCGACACAAGGCCCGCGCAGCCAAAGAAAGTCGCGCCTGGCTGCAACTGCTGGCCGAACGCTTTGCCGGGACGGAAGACGGACAGCAGGCAGAAAAAATGCTGCAATGGCACAAACAGCCACAGGAATAGCTACTAGCTGCGGGCTGCCTGGAGTTTTTCCAGCGCCGCCTGATACCGCTGCATTTCTTCGGCCCGGACATGACCGGGGTATTTTTCCAGCAACTGGCGGATAATCGAGCTGGCCCGCTCATCCTTGCCCTGGCCCTCGCTCAGCGCCTGGGCAGCCAGAAAATACACCTCCGGAATTCGCTTGTTGCCGGGGTAGCGTTCACGGAAACCGCGCGCCAGATTCAGCACCAGATCCCAGGCCCGTTCGCGCCCCGCGGCCTGTATCAACGCTACCACCAGACGGGAATCCTCCAGATCAAAATCCGGTACCTGCCTCAGACAATCGCGGTAAACTGCCAGAGCCTTGCCGGTTTTTTGTTCCTCCACCAGGCGACGGATATAGCTTTTGCTGTGGCCCGCCAGCCGGGTGCCGTCGCCCGCCAGCACCAGCAACCGCTGAAAACGTTCGCGCAGCCCGGGATCCGGACTGCCGCTGCGCATGCGCTCTGACAATGTATCCAGGGCTGCTTTCGCCTGACCCTCGCAAACCAGGATATGCGAACGGGTGATCGCCGGATCGGCGGCACGCATATCCTCGCCTTCGGCCTCGTTTTCCTGATCCACGTCAAAACCCAGCACCTCATGATACTGGTACACCACATAGCCCATCAGGGTAAACATGACCAGGGTGAAATACATGCCGGTGAAATTAGCCACAAACATCACCCCGCCCATGGGCAACACCGCCGCTGACAGATTGGTAATCACCGCCGAGCCGCCTGATAGCAAAACAAGAAACAGACATAGCGCCAGATAGAGCCAACCCACACTACTGATCAGGCCCACATGCCGCAGTGGATTAGCCGCCACCAGCACCCGACCTTCCATGGCCAGCAACATCACCGTAGCGGGCAGCGCCAGAACAAAGAAAAAAGCCAGAACGAAGCCCAACGGGCCCAGAAAAGCGATCGCCAGCGCTGCGGCGAACCACAACAGAAAAAACACGGCAATCTGCTGGAAGGCCACACCCAGTCGCTGGGTCACCATGTCCATATCCACCGGCGGCGGCTCAATATGCCCGCGGGCGGTATGCTCCAGAGTGGCGTAGGCGTAGCGCACAAACACCACCATCACGATAAACACCAGCAACACCCCGAGCAGCCCCATCCGTGGCGCCAGGGTGGTAATCAGGGCCAGCGCCCCCATATAAGCCAGCGCACGCGGATGCGAGGGATAGCGGAAAAAATCGGGGATGCGCTGCCAGAACGGCACAATGGTGTTGGCGTGGCCCACCGACTCGGTGGGAGCGCTGCATAGGGGACACGGCGGACCCGCGTCCGGGGCGGATGAATGCGGCTTTTCACTGCAGTAAGCACAAGTGCGACAATAGGCGCGCGCGCAATCGGCGCATTGCCAGCGCGCGGCTTCGCGCGGGTGATAATCACAACGCAGCGTGTCATCCATGCCACTTCTCCCGGACAACCTCAGTCCTGCGACGATGCCGTAAAACGGATATCGCCGTACCAGGCCTCGGCCTCACCTCCGGTATCATCGCAGTCGGTCATGATCGCCACCGCATCGATGCGATCCACCTCGCGGTCATGATAGCGCGCAAAATCCTTGCGCACATTACGTGATTCATGCCGCCACACACCGGCCTCGTCCGGCGCGCCGGAACGCACCGCCACCATGTGCGCCTGGGAAGCATAGGCATTGGGCCAATCCGCTCCCCCGGGCAGCTCACTGGCCCAGACATAATTGATGGCCCGGGTGCGCCAGCGACGCCAGCCGCCGTCCACCACCACATAGACCCGGGCCGGGTAATCATCCCCGGCACGCACTGTTTCATCGATATCGCTGAAGGTGCGATCAACCCGCCAGGACCACTCCAGCACCGGCGTCTCACGCAGGTCCACCTCGAGCCGGCGCCAGAGTCCCGAGGCGGCATCACTGCACTGCGCATGCAGCACCGTGCCCTTGCCGGGCGCCTCCACCAGAACGTAATCCGTGCGCCCGGCGAAGACTTCCTCCTCCCAGCCCGCCAGTGTGGCTTCGGAAAAAGCCCCCACCACCCGCTGGTTGTCTCCGACGGCCACCGGGGCAAGCGACACAAGCAGCCCCCCCAGACCGGCCGCGACCAGTTTCATTCGCGATAGCCTCGGCCGGCGGAATCCACCTCGCGCACCCGACCGTCCACCAGGGTCAGCACCCGGATGAAACGATGCGGCCCGAAATTGTAGACCCATTGCTCTTCCAGCACGGCCGTACTGCCCAGTTGAGGGCGGCGCGGATCCAGATAATCGCGCATGATGCGCACATGACGGTCCGCCGGTTCACCGCAGCGGGCCAATAATTCCAGGCGCGTCATGCCGGGACTGAAATCCCGGTGTCCGCAACTACCGGGCGTGTCGGGGTTGAAGCCATAACCACGCGAGGCAATGCCGGCAACACGACCGTCACGCAACCGCACCTCGCGGATAAAATTGCGCGCCCCTTCGTTGTAATACCAGAGCTCTTCGTAGGGCAGCAGCCCCGCACCGGTGACCTGCATATGCCCCACGGGCACAGTCATATCCGGCTCGCCACAAGCCGCGCGCAACTGTGCTCGCAAGTCACCACGGCTGATCAGCTCGCCATCGCAGCGTAAGGAAGACGCATGCGCCTGGGCCGTCAGCACTAACGCAAACAACAACAGGCCCACAACAAGGCCATATGGCCCGACCGCTAACAAGCGCCTGTGTCTTCCTGCCTGTGTCATGAATACTCTGACCCGTGTTGGAAATGGAAGTGCCGGCGGGACAATTTCCGTACTCCCCCGGAACCCACATTGGCCCCGCAATGTCGGTTATCATGGCATAACCCGAGCCACAGCAGCGGAGCATGTTGATAACATGAGCAACACCCTCAGGGGCATTCCGGTGGTCGTCAGCGGCGCCAAGGTCGACAAAGACCATGGTATCCGCGCCATCAAAAACGGCATCAAGCGCAACGCCAACACTGCCATTCCGGGGGGGCGCAAGCCACCGTGGCTGCGCGCGCGTGTGCCCGGTGGCCAGGGGTATAACGCGGTGCGCGAGACCGTGCGAGAAAACCGCCTGGCCACGGTGTGCGAGGAATCCATGTGCCCCAACATCGGTGAGTGCTGGAACAATGGCACCGCCACCCTGATGCTGATGGGCGACGTATGTACGCGGGCCTGCGCCTTCTGCGCGGTGGACACAGGCAATCCGCACGGCCGTCTGGACCAGAACGAACCCCGACATGCCGCCGAAGCCGTGCGCCTGATGAACCTGCGCTACGTGGTGCTGACCTCGGTCGACCGGGATGACCTGGCTGATGGCGGCGCCGCGCACTACGCCGCCTGTGTGCGGGAGATCAAGCGCGTCAATCCACGCACGGCAGTGGAAGCACTGACGCCTGATTTCAGCGGAGTGCATGGGCACGTGGCGCGCGTGGTTGATTCCGGACTGGAGGTCTTCGCCCAGAATCTGGAGACCGTGCGCCGGCTGACACAGCGGGTGCGCGACCCGCGCGCCGGCTATGAACGCACCCTGGACGTCCTGCGTCACGCCAAACAACACCGGCCGGAGGTACTCACCAAAACCAGCCTGATGCTGGGCCTGGGCGAAGGCGAGGACGAGATTCGCCAGGCGCTGGATGATCTGCACACCGCGCAGGTGGATATTGTCACTTTTGGCCAATACCTGCGGCCCACCATGAACCACCTGCCGGTGGAACGCTACGTACCACCGGAAGATTTCGAAAAATACCGGCAGTGGGGACTGGAACGCGGCTTTCTGGAAGTCGTGTCCGGGCCGCTGGTGCGTTCCAGTTACCGGGCCGACCGGGTGCTGGAGAAAAACAACGTGGGCCTGAGCGCCTGAGCCGGGACAGCACGATCCTGGCCGGAGAAGTACCGAGGGGAGATGAACGAATGAGTGACCGCAGCATTATTGATGTATTCACCGCCACGGCCAAGCAAAGGGGCAATGCCCCGGCGCTGGGCTTCAAGCGCGACGGACGCTGGCAGACGCTCAGCTGGCGTGATTATCACGAACAGGTCATGACCACCGCACAGGCTTTCATCAGCCTCGGCCTGCAGCCCGGCGAAGGTGTGGCCATTCTGGGCTACAACCGGCCCGAGTGGGTGATTGCTGATCTCGCCGCCATCGCCGCCGGCGGCTGTCCGGCCGGCATCTACACCACCTCCAGCCCCGAACAATGCCGTTACGTGATTGACCACGGCGAGGCCTCGATCGTGGTGGTGGAAAACAGCGAATACCTGGACAAAATCCTGGCGGTGCGCGAGCAGCTGCCCGGCGTCAAGGCGATCGTGGTGATGGAGGATGCCGTCAAGGGCGATAGCATCTGGCACTGGGAACAGCTCGGCGAGCTGGCCGGTCGATCCCCCACTAACGAACTGCAACAGCGCATTGATAACCAGCGTCCGGAGCACGCCTGCACGCTGATCTACACATCCGGCACCACGGGCAACCCCAAGGCCGTGATGCTGACCCACCACAACCTGGTCTGGTCGGCGGAAAACACCACCCGCATTATCGGCATCCGACCCGAGGACCAGACCATCAGCTACCTGCCGTTGTCGCATATTGCCGAGCAGGTGCTGACTATCCACGGCCCGATCACCACCGGCAGCTGTGTGTATTTCTCCGAGGGGCTGGAGCAACTGGGCGAGAACCTGCGCGAAGTGCGCCCGCATGTCTTCATGGGTGTGCCCCGGGTATGGGAAAAAATCCAGGCGCAGATGCAGGCCGCCGGCGCCGAGGCGCCGGCGCTGCGGCGCAAGATCGCTGCCTGGGCCCGCGGCGTCGGTGCGCGTGTCGAACAGGCGTATGACCAGGGCTACCAACCCCCGCTGGCTTATGGCCTGGCCAAAAAGCTGGTGTTCGACAAGGTGCGCAAGCGCCTGGGCCTGGATCGCAGCCGCCTTGAAATCACCGCTGCCGCGCCTCTGGCGCGGGATACCATGGAGTTTTTCGCCAACCTGGGCATCCGGCTGCATGAAGTCTACGGCCTGAGCGAGACCACCGGCGCCACCACCCTGTCCTACCCCGGCAATTTCCGTCGTGGCTCGGTCGGCCGCGGCTTTGAGGGCGTGGAACTGCGTATCGCCGAAGACGGCGAAATCTGTATCCGCGGCCCGCATATCTTCAAGGGCTACTACAAGAACGAGGAAGCCACCCGCGAGGCAATTGACGAGGAAGGCTGGTTCAAGTCCGGCGACATCGGGCGTCTGGACGAGGACGGCTTTCTCTACATCACCGATCGCAAGAAGGAAATCATCATTACCGCCGGCGGCAAAAACATTGCGCCGCAGCACATCGAGGGCGAACTCAAAGCCATCCCTGTGGTGGCCCAGGCCGTAGTCATTGGTGATAGCCGTAAATACCTCGGTGCCCTGCTGACCCTGGACCCGGAGAAGATCGCATCTGAAGCCCAGGCCATCGACAGCCCGGCCCGGGAAGCCGAAATCGCCTCTGAGTGCCCAAAATTCATGGCCCACCTGCAACAGCAGATCGACGCCGTGAATGACAAGCTGGCCCGGGTCGAGACCATCAAGCGCTGGCGTATCATTCCTCACGAGTTCACGGTGGACGGGGGTGAGCTCACCCCCACCATGAAACTCAAGCGCCGGGTGATACAAGAGAAGTACAGTGCCGAAATCGAAAGCCTGTACAGTGAGGAAGAGGCCGGCTGACTCCGGGGAACCCGTATCGTGAACCAGACCTTCAAACCCGTGACCGGCTTCAGCATGTTTCCGCCGGTGATCAAGGCATTGCTGATTCTCAATACCCTGATCTTTGCAGTAGAGATGCTGAGCGGCCAGAGCATGACCAACATGCTGGCGCTGTGGCCCCTGGGCACGCCCGAGATGGCCATGAGCGCTCGGGGCCTGATCGAGGTACCCGGCTTCATGCCCTGGCAGGTGCTCACCTACGGCTTCCTGCACGCCAACCTGATGCACCTGGGGCTGAATCTCTTCGCCCTGTGGATGTTCGGCGTGGCGATTGAAAACGCCTGGGGATCGCAGCGCTTCCTGGTGTATTTCCTCACCTGTGTCATCGGCGCCGGCCTGATCCAGCTAGGCGTAACCAGCTACCAGATCGCCAGCGGCGGCAATATTTACCCCACCGTGGGCGCTTCCGGTGGGGTTTTCGGCATCCTGCTGGCCTTTGGCATGATGTTTCCCAACCAGCGCATTATGCTGCTGTTCCCGCCTGTTCCCATGAAGGCCAAGTGGTTTGTGCTCGGCTTTGGCGCCCTGACCCTGTTCTTCGGCGTCACCGGCACCATGAGCGGCATCGCCCACTTCGCCCATCTCGGCGGCATGCTCTTCGGCCTGCTGCTGATCCTGTACTGGCGCGGCCAGCTTCCCCTGCGCCCGCGGCGTATCATGCGCTGGTAGGCACGACGCACGACCGACATATCCAACCATCACGACATGAGGTGCTGAATGCAAGAGCCCGATGTGTATTTCGCCGACTGGGAAATGGACACCGGCGACCCCTTCGAAGACCGTAATGGCCCCTTTTACAGACGCCGCGACGAACAGGGCCGTTGGCAATGCGGTTTTCGCGTAGAGGAGAAGCACTGCAATGGCGGCGGTATCGCCCACGGCGGCTTGCTCATGCTTTTCGCCGACAACGCCCTGTTCGCAATTGCCCGCGACCGCCTCGACGGCATGGGGCTCACCCTCTCACTGCACAGCGATTTCACCACCCCGGTGGGAGTGGGAGAAATTGTGCTCGCTGACGGCGAAGTCACCCATGAAACCGGGCGCATGCTGTTCGTGCGCGGCCGTCTGTATACTGACAAAACCACCGTAATGAGTTTTTCCGGCATCATCCGCCGCTTCAGCCGACCGGATAAAGCAAAAAGCGAATAAACTCATGGCCGATCTGCATATCGAGGAGTTCTGTCACGATACCCTGCGCATCCTGGTCCAGCTCTACCAGGTCTTCCCCCGCCGGCGCGCGGTTTATGTGGAGGATATTTGTGGCGAGGACGCACCGGATGAACTGGGTATGCACTCGGCCCGCCATATGGGTTGTCTCGGAACCATGCTATGGCTGGCCGAGGAAGGCTACATCCGTTACGTCGACACCATCTACCAGGAAGGCGTCGACCAGGCCGTACTCACCCACCGCAGCTTTGTGCTGCTCACCGGCATCAGCAGTCTGCGCCTGCGTGAACCCGAACCCGACAGCCCGCCCGGCGTAAAACATGAAAAACTGATGCTGGTCGAACAGATGCGCGCGGCCCTGCAAAGCCGCTCCTCCGAACGCATTGCCGCGGTGGCGCGGTATTTTCTTTCGCATGCGCCGGAGCCGGTGGAGGCCGATGAATACCGGGGTATCATCACCCCGGAACGCCCCGGGGAACCGGACCCGGAAGGGGCCGGCGACACCACCGGTCAGGGCAACACGCCATTCCCGCCCGGGTGGCCGGGACAGGACGGCACGCCTCAGGCGTAGAGGGATTCGATCAGTTCGCTGTACTTTTTGTAGATGTTGGCACGGCGGATCTTCATGGTCGCCGTGACTTCGTCGTCATCGTGATCCAGTTCCTTGGTCAACAGCACAAAACGCCGCACCTGCGCCACGCTTGGCATGTTTTTGTTGCCAGCGCTGATCTGCGCGTCAATCAGCTCGCGGACCTGCGGATGCTCGGCCAGGCTGCGGAAGGTGGTGTAGGCCAGGCCCTGTTCCTCGGCCCATTTGGCCACGGTGTCATAATCAATCTGGATCAGCGCGGCCACATACTTGCGGCCTTCGCCGGTGACCACGCACTCCTTGATATAGGGGCTTGCCTTGATGGTGTTCTCAATCTCCGAGGGGGAGAGAT
>SLRW01000147.1 GCA_007130745.1 Gammaproteobacteria bacterium | reverse complement strand
TCCATCACCTTCTGCGGCGCCACCACATTGCCCCGCGACTTGGACATCTTGTGGCCCTGGGCATCGACGGTGAAACCATGCGTGAGCACCGCGCGATAGGGGGCTTCGCCGCGCATCGCCACTGCCGTCAGCAGAGAGGACTGGAACCATCCGCGATGCTGATCCGAGCCTTCCAGGTACAGATCCGCCGGCAGCCCCAGGCTGTCATCGGCCTCCAGCACCGTAGCGTGGGTCACCCCGGAATCAAACCACACATCCAGGATGTCGGTAACTTTCTCATACTCAGCCGCCTCATCTCCCAGCAAGTCTTCAGCAGCCAGCTCAAACCAGGCGTCCACCCCGTCGCGCTCCACCCGCAGTGCCACTTCCTCCAGCAGGCGCACACTGTCCGGGTGCGGCTCGCCGGTGCGCTGGTGCACAAACAGCGCAATGGGCACGCCCCAGTTACGCTGGCGCGAGATGCACCAATCCGGGCGGTTGCGCACCATACCGTCAATCCGTGCCTGGCCCCACCCGGGCATCCAGCTCACACCTTCAATGGACTTGAGCGCCTGCCCGCGCAGGCCTTTTTCGTCCAGCTTGATAAACCACTGCGGCGTAGCGCGGAAGATCACCGGCGTCTTGTGCCGCCAGCAGTGCGGATAGCTGTGCTGCAGCGGCTCATGCGCCAGCAGCATGTCCTTTTCTTCCAGCGTGGCGATCACCGTCTTGTTGGCCTTGAACACAAACTGCCCGCCAAACAGCGGCACATCCTCAAAAAAGTGGCCGCGGGCATCCACCGGGTTATCTACCGGCAGGTCATACTGCTGGCCCACGGCAAAGTCTTCCTGGCCATGCGCCGGCGCCGTATGCACCGCGCCGGTGCCGCCATCGGTAGTCACATGCTCGCCCAGGATCACCGGCACCTGCCGATCGGCAAAGGGATGCGCCAGCATCAGGCCTTCCATCTGCGCGCCACTGACCCGCCCCAGCTCGGTGTAATCGGCCAGCCCGTAACGCGTCATCGCCGCATCCACCAGTTCCGCCACCAGCACCAGCACCTCATTGCCGGACTGCACCAGCACGTACTCCAGCTCGGGGTGCACCGCTACCGCCTGGTTGGCCGGCAGTGTCCACGGCGTGGTGGTCCAGATCGGCAGCGAGGCCGAGCCGCTGATCTTCACCCCGGCGATCTTCGCCAGCGCCGCCGGCTCCACCAGCAGGAAGCGCGCATCAATCGCCGGCGAGGTGCGCTGTTCGTATTCCACCTCGGCCTCGGCCAGCGCCGAGCCACAGTCGGAGCACCAGTGCACCGGCTTGAAGCCGCGCGCCACATGGCCGCGCTCCAGCAGCCGACCGAAGGCGCGGATAATGCCCGCCTCGGTGGTGTAGTCCATGGTGCGATAGGGCCGCTCCCAATCGCCGAGCACGCCCAGACGTTTGAAATCCTCGCGCTGGGCGTCAATCTGGCCGGCGGCATACTCGCGGCAAGCATCGCGAAAAGCTCGGGGGGCAACCTGGTCGCCAGCCTTGCCGAGCTTTTTCTCCACCATCAGCTCTATCGGCAGACCGTGACAATCCCAGCCCGGCACATAGGGCACATCAAAGCCGTCCATGCTGCGCGCCTTGACGATAATATCCTTGAGGATCTTGTTCACCGCGTGACCGATATGAATATCACCATTGGCATAAGGCGGGCCGTCGTGCAGCACAAAGCGGGGCCGGTCCTGGCGCGCCTGGCGCAGGCGGCCATAAACGTCGCTTTCCTGCCACCGGCGCAGCCATTCCGGCTCGCGTTTGGCCAGATTCCCGCGCATGGGAAACTCGGTGCCGGGCAGATTGAGCGTGTGTTTGTAATCGGTCACTTGCCTGTCCTGTCCAGTTTGATAGTGGGCGCCGGGCCGGTGGCGAACCAGGCCCGCGCAGCCGCCTCGTCACGCTGCATCTGGACGATCAGCGCATCCAGATCGTCGAATTTTTCTTCCGGGCGCAGCCAGTGCTCAAAGCGCACCCACAGTCGCCGCGCGTAGAGATCACCGTCGAAATCAAACAGGTGCACCTCCAGTAACACGGTATCGTCGTCATTCACCGTCGGCCGCGTGCCCACGCTGGCCACCCCGGCATGCACCTCATCGCCACAGGCCACGCGCACCGCGTAGATCCCCGCCACCGCACTGCGCCAGCGCGCCAGCGGTATATTGGCGGTGGGGTAGCCCAGCTCACGGCCGAGCTGCTTGCCCCGCACGACCCGGCCCGAGAGGGTATAGGGCCGCCCCAGCAACCGCGCCGCCAGATCCAGTTGCCCCTGCGCCAGCGCCTCACGGATGCGCGTACTGCTGATACGCTCGCCGTCGATCTCGCGCGTGCCCATGCGCTCCACAGCAAAGCCGAACTCATCGCCCGCCTGTTCCAGCATGGCGAAATCGCCCTGGCGCTTACGGCCAAAGCGGAAATCATCCCCCACCACCAGATGCCGCACGCCGAGTTTTTCGACCAGTACCTCACGGATAAAATCCGCCGCCGGCATATTGGCCAGCCGCGCATCAAAGCGCAGGCACAGCACCCGCTCGACTTCGCTTTGCTGCAGCGCCTCGAGCTTGTCACGCAAGGCCGTCAGACGCACCGGCG
>SLRW01000133.1 GCA_007130745.1 Gammaproteobacteria bacterium | reverse complement strand
GCGGCATCGATCTTGAGTGCTTCAAATTGCAGATGGCGCAGGGGCAGGAAGCCATTGGGGCCGGTGCCGAAGTTATCCAGGCAGAAGCTCACGCCGTCCCGGCGCAGCTCATCCATTACGCCACCTACACTGCCCGGACGCGCTGCCGCCACCGACTCCTTCAACTCAAAACGCAGGCTTTGGCCTGCAACCCCTTGACGGACAAGCAAATGCTTCAACCAGGGCACCAGTTCGCTGTCTGATAGCGTGAGGGCTGAAAGGTTGATGGCCAGCATCGGGCGCTGCTGCCGGGCTTGTGTTCCCAGCCAGGCCACCGCCTGCTCCAGCACCCAGCGATCCAGCTTGCCCATGAGCTGTTCACGCTCGGCCAGGGGTAAAAAATCAGCCGGCGCCAACTGTCTGCCCTGCTCATCACGCAGACGCAGCAAAATCTCATAGTGGTGCACGGTTGGCGGATTCGTGGCGAGATCCATCACTGGCTGGGCATGGAGCTCAAAGCGCTGCTCCTCCAGCGCCTCCAGCAGACGCTGCGCCCCGGGCTGGCGGCCCTGTCGAGTTACCGGCGCGCTTTTATTTCCCGGGTCATAACAAACAATTCTCCCGGGTTTCTGCGCAGCGGCGGCGGCAGCCTGAATAGCCTGCTCCAGGCTCGCAAACACATCCGGGTCTGCGTCCAGCAAAGCCAGACCGATGCAAGGCACGGCCTGCAAGTAACCGTCGGCGCTGCTGAAATGACATTCGCGCAGCGCTTCCAGGATATCGGCGGCGACCTTGCGACCATCTGCCAGCCGGCAATCGTGCAGCACCAACCCGAAGTGACTGTCATCAATCCTGGCCAGCAAATCCTCACTGCGCCGGCGGGCGTCAAGAATCCGCCCCGCCAGCCGCAACAGCTCGTCCGCCCCGGCATTGTCGTAATATTCACGCAAGCCCGACAGATCCGGCAATCCCACCACCATCACCACACTGTTGGCGAGCTGCCGGGCATCAGCCCGGATCGCCTCCATATGGCGCCACAGATGCTGTCTTCCGGGCAAGCCGGTAAGCGGGTCAAGGTCTCCTCCGGCAAGTGGCCAGACATCCCGACTGTTGCCCGACTCCGTTGCTTCGAGCAACAGAATATCCGACGCCGAATCATCGGCCTGCAACCCAACACGGTGTAGCCGCACGGGAACATCCACCCCATCACTTCGGGCCAGCAAGAGATAACCTGAATTGTCGGGACTGCTGTCAGTATCAGGGGGCAAGGCGGCGGCCAGGTTGATCGGCACACCTTCGCTGGACCGCAGACGCACCACCTCATCCGGCGTACAGCCCAGGGCATCTTCCCGACGCCAGCCGGTCATTGCCGCGGCGGCAGGATTGAAGGCCACGATCCCGTTGTCAGCATCGGCGACGATGATGGCATCACTGACGGCGGCAGCGACGGCCTGTGCGCGACGCCGCTCAACACCCTGCCGCTGGTGCTCTCGCCCAGCCTGCCGCCGGTAATACTGGCGCTGCCCCCAGCTACTGCCGCCACCCCAGCTACCAAGCAAGGCCAGGCCAAGCAGCAAAAGCAGGGGGGCGCTGTTTAAATCACGCCAGCCACGCTCGCGCTGCATGATCATACGCAGCACCTGGTTACCCACTTCGACTTCACGGGCCACCACCGTCAGGCCCAGTGGAAATCGCGAGCGCGTATCGACGGCGGGCCGTTCTGTCTGTGCCAGGCCCGGCCCCTCCAGCCAGACCTTTACGCCAGGCGGGCGTACCGCCGCCGGCAACAACTGGCCACTGTGCGCGGCAATCGACATCAGGGCCCGGGCGCCGCCGCCCAACACTCCATCGAAGGCCATATCCCGGACCAGAAAGTAGCCGGCATCGGAAGCTCTCATGGGGATGGCGACCGGCCCCGCGGCCATACCGTGCTCCAGAGCCCGGTTAACGGTTTCGCGCACCATCGGCTCTTCGAGCAGATCCAGCCCCAGCAGACGGCGATCCCGCTCGCCATCCAGGGGGGCGACAAAGCTTACCGGCAAATACCGGTCTCTTGACGATGCCGGCCTGACGCCATTGTCTACGCCCGCCGACTCCACAATGACATAACCGGCCTGTCCACGGGCGCGCATCTCGGCCTCGAATGCGTCCCGATCGGCATGCCCAACCAACTGGTGCATGTGAACTGAACGAATATGCGGATAATTATCAATCAGCAGCGCCACCAGCGCATCAAAATCATCAGCGTGAAAGCCCGGATTGACCTGCACATAAGCAACGATGGCGCGAAGAACGGATTCCTGCTGGCGCAGACGGCGCTGTAACTCAATGCGGGCCTGATCGGCATGCATCTCCAGCCGGGTATCGGCCTGGCGGCGGTCACTTTCCAGCAACCACAAACCGGCGGGCAACATCAATGCACAAAACACCAGCACGAATGCCGGCCAGGAGAAAGCCCCCTCGTGTTGTTCCGGACTGCTTCCCTGTTCCCGGGTCACGGCTTGGTCCCTGTCAGCTCAATCTACGTCCATTATCATTAAGACGGTGCCGGGGGCGTCATAAAAACGGCTTCAGTCATTCCCGGCTGCCGGCAACAGCACCCGGACCTCGGCGCCGCAAGCAGCACTTTGCCCCACCTGTATCTCGCCACCGTACATGACGGCGATATCGCGTACCACAGCCAGGCCAATGCCCTGCCCTTCAACACTTTCGTCGCCACGCACGCCCCGATGGCTGAGACGATCCACAGCTTCGGGGTGCATCCCCTGGCCATCATCCCCGACAATCACTTCCAGCATGCGGCCACGGCTACCGGCGGCCGCATTCACCCGCAATTCCACCCGCTCGCGGGCCCATTTACAGGCATTGTCCATCAGGTTGCCGATCACTTCCATGAGGTCTTCTTCCTCGCCCTGGAAGACCAACCCCGGATCAACGTGTTGCTCCAGTTGCAGACCGCGGTCGTAGTAAACCTTGGCCAGCGAATCAACAATCTTTTCCGCCACCGGCGCCACCGCAGTGCGCTTCATGGTCTGCCCCGCGCCGGCTGCGGCCGCCCGGCGCAGCTGATATTCGACGATAGCATTCATGCGCTCGACCTGGGTGTTGAGTGTGTCGCGCGTGCTCGAATCCATGCCGGGGTCATCACGCAGGGTCGAGAGCACGGCCAGCGGTGTCTTGAGGCTGTGCGCCAAATCAGACAATGAATTGCGATAACGGGCAAGATGGGCGCGTTCATCGTTGACCAGGCCATTAATGGTGTGTGCCAGCACTGACAGCTCGCGGGGGTAATCCCCGGTGAGCGCCTCCTGACGACCTGATTGCATATCGCGCAGACTGACGCCCATCTGGCGCAGGGGGCGCAAGCCCCAGCGAATCACCAGCATCTGCACTACGAGCAAGACGATGCCGAGCAGCAAAAAACTGCCCAACAGATTACGCCGGAAACGCCACAACTGGCTCTCGTAAGGCTCCAGACTCTGGGCCACATCAAACACGAAAGGGGTGGTCTCGCCACGTGGCCCTTCCCAGGCCACTCCGAAACTCATCACAAACAGGGGCACGCTTTCGTCCTTGGTGGTCCGGACCAGACGCTGCTCGCCGGTCATGACCACCGGCGGGTAGCGAATCTCATGGCCCATAGTGGACGGCGAACGCCATGCCACTGCCCCGTCACCCCGCCGAATCTGGGCGTAAAGTCCGGAGCCGGGGCGCTCCAGACGGTGCTCCGGCAGCACATCGGGAATCAACATGCGCCCGTGCGCATCCAGCTCGGTAGAGGCAATCAGGCTCATCACCACCACCTGCATGCGATTGGCAAGGATATTCTCGGAGGTCTGGCGGAAGATAATATCCAGCAGCAGAGCGCTGATAGCGAAAAACGCCAGCAGGGCAATACTGGCGGTCAGTAACAGTCGGGTATGAAAAGAACGCCGGCTCATCAATACATCCCGAAAGCCTCAGGCTGCACGCTGCAGGCGGAAGCGATAACCCCGGCCACGCAGGGTTTCCAGTGGCCGCACAGCGTTGGCCGGGTCCAGCTTGCGCCGCAGCCGACCAATAAAGACTTCGATCACATTGCTGTCACGGTCATCGTCATCGGCATACAGATGCTCGGTCAGCTCCGCCTTGGAGACCACCTTGCCGGCGTTGAGCATCAGGTACTCAAGTGATCGGTATTCGTATGTGGTCAGGGTGATTTCATTATCATTCACCCATACCTGCTGAGTAGCCATATCCAGGGTAACCGGAGGACAGCTCAACACGGAGCTGGACCAGCCACCGGCGCGGCGCATCAGGGCCTTGACCCGCGCCATCAGCTCTTCGGGCTGGAAGGGCTTGACCAGGTAGTCATCGGCGCCGGTCTCAAGTCCGGTGACCTTGTCCTGCCAGCGTCCGCGCGCCGTCAACACCAATATGGGCAGACTCTTGCCATCAGCCCGCAACCGTGAAATCACATCCATGCCACTGATATCGGGCAGACCCAGATCAATGATCGCCACATCCAGCGGAAATTCCTGACCATAGTAAAGTGCTTCCCGGCCATCACGCGCGAGATCTACCACAAAACCGGCCGCCTCGAACTGGCGACCCAGACTTTCCAGCAGGGATTGTTCGTCCTCGACAATGAGTACGCGCATCGGTTTTCTAGTCCCTGATCAGCAGTTCGCCGGTATTGGCGTCCACCGGCACCAGCCGGATATGGCCCTGGGGGGTCAGCACCCTGATCACATGTACGCGACGATCGTCATCCTCGCGTGAATGCGCATCCAGCACCTGCCCGCCGATATCCCGGCGCACACGAACAATGGCCTGCTCCAGGTCGATTTCCTGCTGCTCCGTCAATTGCAATCCCAGGACCTGCCAGTCGGCTTCGCCCTCCGTAACAGTCCCAGCCATCAAGAGCGCAGGTGCCCCCGCGCAAAGCACGGACAATCCCAGCACCGGCATCACGTGTCGATAGTTCATTACCAGTCTCCTGGTATAGGCGACAGTCAGTTACAATAGAAAAACCCAGCCCACCCTGGCATCAGACGCAGTGTGACAGACTGTGATGAACTTGCCCTGAATGCGCCCTGCGGGTCAATCCGTGCGACTGGCCTGTCGCCACAATTGCTCCATCTGCTCGCGCAGGGCCGATGATGGCTGCCGCCCCTGTCGGGCCAGGCCAGCTTCTACCTCACGAAAGCGGCGTTCAAAGCGCCGGCAGGCATCCCGCAGGGCGGTTTCAGCGTCCAGCTCCAGATGCCGCGCCAGGCTGCTGATGGCCAGCAACAGATCGCCCAGCTCCTCGTGCCGGCGCTGGTGTGTGCCCTGTTCGCTTATTTCAGCGCGCAGCTCGTCAATTTCCTCATAAATCTTTTCGAACACGCCATCGGCGTCGTCCCAGTCAAAGCCGCCGCGGGCTGCACGCCGCCCCAACTTCATCGCCCGGCTGAGCGACGGCAGAGCGTGGGGTACGTCACTCAGCAGGCTGGCATCTTCACGGCCACGGGCCTCGCGCTCGGCCTGCTTGATCTGCTCCCAGGCCACCTGCCCGGCAGTCTCATCTTCCAGCCGGGCATCACCGAAAACATGCGGATGACGGCGCCTGAGCTTTTGCGCCACCCCACGGGCCACCCCGGCAAAATCAAAGCGGCCTTCCTCTTCGCCCAGGCGGGCATAAAACACCACCTGAAACAGTAGATCACCGAGCTCCTCCGGCAGGTGCTCCAGATCACCCTGTTCAATGGTCTCGGCCACCTCGTAGGCCTCTTCCAGCGTATGCGGCACGATGCTACGGTAGTCTTGGGCCAGATCCCAGGGGCAGCCCTGCTCGGGATCACGCAAACGGGCCATCACGGCAAGCAGTTCATTCATCGTTGAGTCGGCACTCATTGCGCCTCCGTGATTTTCTGAGCAAGATTGACCAGCATGCCGGCGGTCGCCCCCCAGATCACATGCGGGCCATATTCAATGCGGTAAAAGCTGAACTCGCGGCCACCATAGGTCCGGGTTTCGATGCTCCGGTTGCCCTGATCCAGGGCGTATTCCAGCGGCATCTCGAAAATCCCCGCGACTTCCGTCGGATCCGGCCGCAGTTCGAAGCCCTCCTCCACCAGCCCTACCACCGGCGTGACACAAAACCCGGTCAATGTCAGATAAGGCTCGAGCCAACCCGACACCTTCACGTGCCGTGGCGCGATGCCGGTCTCCTCGTGGGTTTCGCGCAACGCAGCGGCAGTGGCATCGGTATCCTGCGATTCCACGGCGCCGCCGGGGAAACTGATCTGCCCGGCATGCCGGCGCAAATGCTCGGCGCGCCGGGTAAACAGTACCGTAGGCCCATCCTGGCGGCGCACCACCGGCACCAGCACCGAGGCTTCGCGCATGGTTGCCGGCGTCAGCGGCATGATGTCTTCCGGCACATTCATGTGCCGGCGGGCCCGCTCCAGCAGCTCAGCGCTGTCGGTACACAGACAGGTCCCGTGCAGACAGCGCTCCAGACGACGCAACAATGCCGCCTGTTCATTGGCCCCGTCCAGGCTGTGCGCCACCGCCACACGCCGGCCCTTGTCCGCATCCGCGGTCATAGCAGGGCGCGACTCATTCGACGATACCGCCACGCGTCAGTTGCGCCGGGTCAAGCAGGCGCTTGAGTTCCTTTTCATCCAGATCGGTCATCTCCAGCGCCACATCCAGCAGCGGCCGTCCATCGCGATAGGCGGCCTTGGCAATTTGCGCGCCCTTGTCATAACCGATGACCGAATTAAGCGCGGTGACCAGGATGGGGTTACGATCCAGCGCCTCATTGATACGCGCCTCATTGACCTCGAAACCGGCGATCGCGCTGTCGGCCAGCAGCGGCGCGATATTCGCCAGCAGGCTGATGCTGCCGATCAGATTGTGCGCCACCAGCGGTAACATCACGTTAAGCTGGAAGTTGCCCGACTGGGCAGCCACGGCAATGGCCGTGTCATTGCCGTAGACCTGGGCGGCCACCTGCGCCGCGGATTCGGGAATCACCGGATTGACCTTGCCCGGCATAATGCTACTACCCGGCTGCAGCGCCGGCAGCATGATTTCAGACAGTCCGGCCAGCGGCCCGCTGTTCATCCAGCGCAAATCATTGGCGATTTTCATCATCGCGGCGGCCAATACCTTGAGCTGCCCCGACACCTCCAGCGCCGTATCCTGACTGCTCAACGCCTCGAAGCCGTCTTCTGCCGGCCGGAAGGCAAGACCGGTGCGGGCTTGCATGGCGCGAGCAAAGCCGGCGGCAAATTCCGGATGCGCATTGATCCCGGTCCCCACGGCAGTCCCGCCCTGAGCCAGTTGCTGCAGCCGCGGCAAAGCCTGCTCGATACGCTCGCGGCCATGGGCGACCTGGCTGGCCCAGCCGCCGAGCTCTTGCGAGAAACGCACCGGCATGGCATCCATGAGATGGGTACGACCTGTCTTGGTGACCCCGTCCAGCGCCTCTGCCTTGTCGCGGATCACCTTTTCCAGATGCGCCAGGGCCGGCATCAGCGTTTCACTGATCAGCAGTGCGGCGCTCACATGAATCGCCGTGGGGATCACATCGTTGCTGCTCTGCCCCATGTTGACATGGTCATTGGCGTGGACGGTGACCCCGGCCTGCTCGCCGGCCAGACGGGCAATCACCTCGTTGGCGTTCATGTTGCTGCTGGTGCCCGAACCGGTCTGGAACACATCCACCGGGAAGTGCTCGTCATGCTCACCCTCGGCCACGGCGGTGGCCGCATCGACAATGGCTCCGGCAATCTCCGGCGAGAGCAGCTCAAGCTGTCGGTTGGTCTCGGCGGCACAAGCCTTGATCAGCCCCAGGGCGCGGATAAATGCACGCGGCATGCGCTGTCCACTGACCGGGAAATTATTCACGGCTCGCTGGGTCTGGGCGCCCCACAGTGCCTGCGCGGGGACTTCCAGCTCACCCATGCTGTCCACTTCCACACGATAACTGTTGCTCATTGCCACCTCTTGTTGTTTGTAAGGACGTGCGGGTCTATGCCCCGCACCTCGGCCTTGGCCACGCTGTCAGCCGGCCCCGCGAATCATGTATCATTGCGAATTCTATCATTATCCGATTGATCTGCCGGGAGCCATCGTGGAACTGTCTTCACTGACCGCCCTGTCGCCCATTGACGGGCGCTACGCCGACAAGACCTTTGAATTGCGGCATATTTTCAGCGAATTCGGCCTCATGCGCTATCGCCTGATGGTGGAAGTGCGCTGGCTGCAGGCGCTGGCCGAACACCCTCAAATCAGCGACGTGCCGGCGCTCTCGAAGGAGGCCGGCGAAAAACTTGACGACATCGTCAACAACTTCGGCTTCGAGGATGCCCAACGGGTCAAGACCATCGAGGCCAGCACCAACCACGACGTCAAGGCCGTGGAGTATTATTTCAAGGAGCAGATCAGTGGTAACGCCGAACTCGAACATATCAGCGAGTTCATCCACTTCGCCTGCACTTCCGAGGACATCAACAACCTCGCCTATGCCCTGATGCTGGCCCAGGCCAGGCGGGAAAGCCTGCTGCCGGAAATCACCCGCATCATCGAAGTGCTGCGCGAGCTCGCCCACCGCTACGCCGATGTGCCCATGCTCTCGCGTACTCATGGTCAGCCGGCCTCGCCCACCACCCTGGGCAAGGAAATCGCCAATGTGGTGGCACGCCTGCGCCGCCAGCACGAACAACTCGAAAAAGTCGCCATCCTGGGCAAGATCAATGGCGCCGTGGGCAACTTCAACGCCCACATGGTGGCCTACCCTGAAGTGGACTGGCCCGAAATGGCGCAGAACTTCGTCACCCGCCTGGGGCTGGAATGGAACCCCTGGACCATCCAGATCGAGCCGCATGACTACATGGCGGAATATTTTTCCGTACTGGCCCGCACCAACCTCGTGCTGATCGATTTTTGCCGTGACGTCTGGGGCTATATCTCGCTGGGTTATTTCCGCCAGAAAACCCTGGAAAACGAGGTCGGCTCCTCCACCATGCCGCACAAGGTCAACCCCATCGACTTTGAGAATGCCGAGGGCAACCTGGGCCTGGCCAACGCCATCTTCAACCATCTCTCGGCCAAGCTGCCGCTGTCGCGCTGGCAGCGCGACCTCACCGACTCCACCGTGCTGCGAAATCTGGGTGTAGGTATCGCCCACTCTCTGATCGCCTGGCAATCGGTACTGCGTGGCGCCGGCAAGCTCGAGGCCGAGCCGCAGCGCCTGGAAGCCGACCTGCTGGCCAACTGGGAAGTGCTGGCCGAGCCCATACAGACCATGATGCGCCGTTACGGAGTGGAAAAACCCTACGAAAAACTCAAGAAGCTCACCCGCGGCCAGCGGGTAGACGAGCAGACCCTGCGGGCTTTTGTAGAGCAGCTGGAGATCCCCGCCGAGGCCCGCGAAAGGCTGCTGGCGCTCAGCCCGCAAAATTATATTGGTAATGCCGCCGAGCAGGCGCGGCGCATCTGAAGGAGCCGGGCATGAGTGACACCGCATCGGATATTCATCGGCTGCACGGCATCGAGGAAAACAGCCAGGCCGCGCTGGCGCTGGTCAATCAGGCCGAGCATGATGTGCGCATCATGGGCCACGAAATCGACCGTCATACCATGGCCTCGCAGGCATTCGTCGATGCCTGCCGTGAATTCCTGCTGCGCAGCCCACGCGCCCAGCTGCGTATTCTGGTGCAGGACGGCGCCGCCACCGTGCGTAACGCCCCGGCACTGGTGGAACTGCTGCGCAGCCTCAGCAGCCGCGCCCGGATGCGGCGCCTGCCCGAGAACCTGCCGCCGCTGGAAGAAAGCCTGCTGCTGGCCGACCGGAGCAGCATGCTGCATCGCGAAAACGCCGCGCGCCTGGAAGGCCTGCACGTTATCAACACCCCTTTGCAGACGCGTGAACACCTGGTGCGCTTTGATGATCTGTGGGAACATAGCGTGCCCGACCCCGAACTGCGCCGGCTGCATGTCTAGGGAAGCGTTGATCAGCCGTTTCCCTGAGTCCCGTTCACCCTTGCTGACACTGGAGAGGCTGCCTTGAAGGTATCCGAGGCCATACGCGAACGTCGTTCGCACAAGTTTTTTGATCCCGCCCACCGGATGAGCGAGGAGGAAATCACGCGGCTGCTGGAACACGCCGTACTCTCCCCCACCGCCTTCAACATCCAGAACTGGCGCTTTGTGCGCGTGGATGACACACAACTGCGTCGTGAAATCCGTCTCGCTGCCTGGGATCAGCCCCAGATCACCGACTCATCGCTGCTGCTGGTGCTGTGCATGGACCTGCAGGCCTGGAATCGCGACCCCGAACGCTACTGGCGCAACGCCCCCGAAGAAGTCACCCGGGCCATGTCCTCGCAGATTCGCGACTTCTACCGCGGCGACCCCCAGGCCCAGCGCGACGAAGGCATGCGCTCCTGCGCCCTGGC
>SLRW01000130.1 GCA_007130745.1 Gammaproteobacteria bacterium | reverse complement strand
GGCCAGCGACTTCGCCCGCGCAATGGATGAAGACTGCGCCGCAATTGGTGTTCTGCCGCCGGATCACGAACCCCGCGCCACCGGCTTCATGGATGAAATGATGGCCATGATCAAACGCCTGTTGGAACTGGGCTATGCCTATCAAGCCGACAATGGCGATGTGTATTACGATGTCAGCCGCTTCGAGAGCTACGGTCGGCTCTCCGGCAAGCGACTTGAGGATTTGCGTGCCGGATCCCGGGTTGAGGTCGATGAGGCCAAGCAGGATCCGCTTGATTTTGTGCTGTGGAAGGCGGCCAAGGCGGGCGAGCCGGGCTGGGATGCGCCCTGGGGGACGGGGCGACCCGGCTGGCACATCGAGTGCTCGGCGATGTCTACTACCTGCCTGGGTGAGAGCTTTGATATCCATGGTGGCGGCATGGATCTCAAGTTCCCGCACCATGAAAACGAGATTGCCCAGTCCTGTGCCGCCACCGGCCAGGACTTCGCCCGCTACTGGATGCATAACGGTTTTGTGCAGATCGACAATGAGAAAATGTCCAAGTCACTGGGCAACTTCTTTACCATTCGTGATGTGCTGAGCCATTATCCGGGCGAAGTGCTGCGCTTCTTTATTGTGAACAGTCATTACCGCAGCCCGCTGAATTATTCCGACGCCAGTCTGGCGACGGCACAGGAGTCGTTGCGCCGTTTGTATATCGCCTTGCGGGGCACTTCGCCTGGACAGGTTTCGACGGTGCCCGAGGTCTGGCAAGCCGCTTTTGTGGCGGCGATGGATGATGATTTCAATACGCCGAAAGCCCTGGCGGTTCTTTTCGATCTTGCACGTGAAATCAACAAGATAAAAGATAAAGATAAAGTAAAGCATGAGGATCTGGCGGGCGCCCTGAGAGCGCTGGGTGAGCCGCTGGGGATACTCCAGGATGATCCCGAACGTTTCTTGCGTGGCGGCGGTGATGATGAGGCTGGAGACGCCGAAATCGAGGCACTGGTGCAGGCGCGGGAAGCTGCTCGCAAAGCGCGTGATTTTGCCGAGGCAGATCGCATCAGGGATGAGCTGAGTGCCCGGGACATCGTCCTCGAGGACGGCCCGCAAGGGACCATCTGGCGACGCGGTTAGCGTCTGTCGGGATTCTATTCGTCACCTTTCAGGTTTTGCCGTTCCGTATCGTATCCAGCTACCGTTTGAGCTTTGGGGTTAAAAGACAAAAGCCACCGAAAATACCGAGATACACGCGCTGTGGTTGCGTTTCGTGGTTTGAGGCTAGCCGATAATCAAGCGCAGGCCGACCAGGAGGGTCACCAGCTCAAAAACCCGTTTTATCAGCAGGTTGCCCCTCACGATGGCCAGATGGGCGCCCAGGTAGCCGCCCAGCAGTGAACCGGCGATAAGCGCTGGTAGCCAGGTCCATTCAATATCGCCCAGTAGCCCCAGCGTCAGGGCGCCGGCCCCGTTCCAGAAGACGCCCACCAGCACCAGGGTATAGGCCACCGCCCGGGTGTAATCCAGTCCGAACCAGCGCACCAGCCAGAGGGTGACGAACAGGCCGGAGCCGGCGGTCAGGGAACCGTTGATAACGCCCAGCAGCAACAGCACCAGGCCGCCGATCAGATAGCCACGGCGATCCCGGCGTCGAGGCGTGCTATCAAGGCCCAGACGGGGGCTGGCCCATGAATAGACGCCCAGCCCGGCAATCAATACACCCAGGGCGACTTCAGCCAGGCGCTCCGGGACAGTGAGTATCAGACTGGCGCCGGCGATTACCCCGGGCAGACCGGCCAGCAGGATATACACGGAAAAACGCAGTTCCAGCGTGCGCTCGCGGGCGTGACGCAGGCTCGCGCCCAGGCCGAGGGCAACTGTGGCGACCTTGTGGGTAGCCAGCGCTACAGGAAAAGGCAGCCCCAGCAGGATCAGCGCGGGTAGCTGCAACAGGCCGGCACCACCGCCGGCCAGGGCCGAGAGCAGATTGGCCACGGTGGCAATGACGAACAGCAGCAGGTGGAAGGATATGTCCATGGCTGGCTCACGGCCTGGTCAGTGCCGTCAGCAGTGGCGACAGCTTCACGAGGGCTTCAGGGGAATTGTATACGCGGTTTTTCCGGGTGGGGGCGGTACAATGTCACAATATGGCCCATACGCTGGACCAGGCCGGCCTCGAAATCCTGGCTGAGTGCTTCAATAATGGTCTCGCGTTCGGCGGGGTCGTCGCTGCGCACGCGCACCTTGATCAGCTCGTGGTTGCTGAGTTCTTCTTCAATTGTGCGCGCCACAGCTTCGGACAAGCCGGCGGCGCCGATCATCACTACCGGCTTGAGCTTGTGCGCGAGACTGCGCAGGTGGCGTTTCTGGCGAGGGTTAAGGTAATGCTGACTCATTTATCGCGCCTCGGCGGCTCTCGTCGCTGTTCGGGGTTGGCTGGCGAGTCTACCAGTCGGTTACAGGGTTGCGAAGGGAGTTTTCATGGCGCGCAAGCGGGGTAGTAGCCAGCGCTGGCTGGACGAGCATTTTAATGACCCCTGGGTGAAGCGGGCGCAACGGGAAGGCTGGCGCGGGCGGGCGGTCTACAAGCTGGCCCAGATAGATGCCCGCGACAGCTTGTTGCGCCCGGGAATGACTGTAGTCGATCTGGGGGCCGCCCCCGGCGGCTGGAGTCAGTATGCAGCCGGCAAGGTAGCACCGGGCGGGCGGGTGATTGCCCTGGATGTTCTGGAAATGCCGACGTTGCCCGGGGTGACCTTTATCCAGGGCGATTTCACGGAAGCGTCGGTGCTTGAACAACTGCATGCGCAACTGGCCGGGCAACCGGTAGATCTGGTGATGTCGGATATGGCGCCTAATATGAGCGGGGTGCGGAGCGTGGATCAGCCCCGCGCCATGTACCTTGCCGAGCTGGCCCATGCGCTGGTCAGCGAGGCGCTGGTTCCGGGCGGCGATTTGCTGGTCAAGGTTTTTCAGGGGGAAGGCTTTGACGCTTTTATCGCTACGCTGCGGGCAGATTTCGAGCGTGTCTTGACCCGTAAGCCGGACGCCTCGCGGGACCGCAGTCGCGAGGTCTATCTGCTGGCCCGGAACTATCAATTGTAGTATGGTCCAATGCGTATCGGGCAGGTGGTTTTATGCATCGGCAGCCCAATCCCGGTGATCTGACTTCCCCCGCCGGGCCCTGATCCCGGTTTGAGCTGCGCAAGAGGATTGTCCCTTTGAGCGATATGACAAAAAACCTGATCCTGTGGATGGTCATCGCCGTGGTGCTGATGGCGGTATTCAATAATTTTGGCACCCCCGAGCAGCAGGCTCAGGAAATCAATTATTCCGCTTTCCTGTCGGACGTGCGCGCCGGGCGCGTGGATAACGTCGAGATTGATGGCCAGAAAATCGAAGGCGTGTGGCGCAATGGCGAGGCTTTCCGCACCTACAGCCCCGAGACCAATAACTCGGCGTTGATCGGTGATCTGCTGGATCACAACGTCAGCATTGAAGGCCGAGAACCCGACAGTCCCTCGGCGTTGTGGCAGATATTCCTGTCCTGGTTCCCCTTCCTGTTGTTGATCGGGGTGTGGATTTATTTCATGCGCCAGATGCAGGGTGGAGGCGCCGGGGGGCGTGGCGCCTTCAGTTTCGGCAAGAGCAAGGCGCGTCTGCTGGGCGAGGACCAGGTCAAGGTCACCTTTGCCGATGTGGCCGGGGTGGAAGAAGCCAAGGAAGAAGTCGAAGAGCTGGTGGACTTCCTCAAGGAGCCCCAGAAGTTCCAGCGCCTGGGCGGCACTATCCCGCGCGGTGTCTTGATGGTGGGTCCCCCGGGTACCGGCAAGACCTTGCTGGCGCGCGCTATTGCCGGCGAGGCCAAGGTGCCGTTTTTCACCATCTCCGGGTCCGATTTTGTGGAAATGTTTGTCGGCGTCGGTGCCTCGCGGGTGCGCGACATGTTCGAGCAGGCCAAGAAGCACGCGCCCTGTATTATCTTCATTGACGAGATTGACGCTGTGGGCCGTCACCGGGGCGCCGGTATGGGTGGCGGGCATGATGAACGCGAGCAGACGCTGAATCAGCTGCTGGTGGAAATGGACGGTTTCGAAGGCAACGAAGGCGTGATCGTGATTGCCGCGACCAACCGTCCTGATGTGCTTGACCGTGCGTTGCTGCGCCCCGGCCGCTTTGACCGCCAGGTTCCGGTGGGCCTGCCTGACGTGCGCGGACGGGAGCAGATTCTGCGTGTACACATGCGCAAGGTGCCGGTAGCCGATGATGTCGACCCGGCCGTGATTGCGCGCGGTACCCCCGGCTTTTCCGGTGCCGATCTCGGCAATCTGGTCAACGAGGCCGCGCTGCTGTCGGCTCGTTCCAATCGTCGTCTGGTCGACATGGAAATGCTGGAGAAGGCCAAGGACAAGATCATGATGGGGGCCGAGCGCCGTTCCATGGTCATGAACGAGGATGAAAAACGCCTCACGGCCTACCATGAGTCCGGCCACGCCATCATCGGCCTGTCCCTGGAAGGGCACGATCCGGTACACAAAGTCAGCATCATGCCGCGCGGTCGCGCCCTGGGTGTGACCATGTTCCTGCCGGAAGAAGACCGCTACAGCCACAGCCGCAAATATCTGGAGGCGCGCCTGTGCAGCATCTTCGGCGGCCGCCTGGCTGAAGAGATGATCTTTGGTAACGAGAATGTCACCACCGGCGCTTCGGATGATATCGAGCGGGCCACGGAGATTGCCCGCAACATGGTCACCAAGTGGGGACTGTCGGATAATCTTGGACCGCTTAACTACAGTGACGATGAGCAACAGGCCTATCTCGGTCAGCCGCCGCGTCAGCCGATTTACTCCGAGGAGACCCAGCAGTCTATCGACAAGGAAGTGCGCGGGATCATCGATCGCAATTACCGCAAGGCGCGCGAGATTCTGGAGGCTAACATGGACACCATGCACGCCATGGCCGATGCGCTGATGAAATACGAGACCATTGATCGCACCCAGATCGATGCCATTATGCGTGGTGAGGAACCCCCAGAGCCTTCCGACTGGAGTGGCGGGGGACCATCAGCCGGCGCCAGCGCCAGCGGGAGCGGCGAGAGTGCTGCCGACGACAAGGCTGAGCCCTCGCGCGGCCGTGGCAGCGAGGAGGCACCGGGCCCGGCATCCTGAAGCCGCCGGTGTTGCCTGCGATTTGTACCGGCTGCTTCGGCAGCCGGTTTTTGCTTAAGGAAAGGTTGTTTGATTCGTCGCGCTCACCTGCGATGTTGCCTTTATGGACAGGGGAAAAATGGGTTTGCAGCTTGACTGTGGGCGACACCGTCTGGATCTGAGCTACCCCCGGGTGATGGGAGTACTGAACGTCACCCCGGATTCTTTTTCCGACGGCGGCGAGTATCTGGAACCGACGGTCGCCATCAGGCGAGCCCTGCAGATGCAGGCTGAAGGCGCCGCTATTATTGATGTTGGCGGCGAATCCACCCGGCCTGGTGCCACGCCGGTATCTGTGGATGAAGAACTCGAGCGGGTTATCCCGGTGATTGAGGCGCTGTCGGCACGACTGGACGTTCCGGTCTCCATTGATACCAGCAAGCCCGAGGTTATGCGGGCCGGTGTAGGCGCCGGCGCAGCCATGATCAACGATGTGCGTGCCTTGCGCCTGCCTGGCGCGCTTGATGCTGCCCGTGACTGCGCCGTACCGGTTTGTCTGATGCACATGCAGGGGGAGCCGGGTAGCATGCAGCAGGCGCCCGCATACGCTGATGTGGTCACTGAAGTACTTGAGTTTCTGTACCAGCGTATCAGTGAGTGTGAAGCGGCCGGTATCCCGCGCGACCGGCTGCTGCTTGATCCCGGTTTCGGTTTTGGCAAGACTCTGACGCATAATCTGCTGTTGCTGGCCGGGCTGGAGCGTTTGAGTGAACCGGGGCTGCCGGTGCTGGCGGGCATGTCGCGCAAGTCCATGATTGCCGGCGTGCTGGGGCGTGAAGATGGCGAGCGGCTATCTGGCAGTGTGGCGGCGGCGGTGCTGGCCGCGAGTCGCGGCGCGCACTTGCTCCGCGTACATGATGTGCAGCCTACGGCAGATGCACTGGCGATAGTGCGCGCCGTGGCGGAGGTGGCATGGGGGAAGTACGCTTGAGCAGACGTTATTTTGGTACAGACGGGATTCGTGGCCGGGTGGGCGAGGAGCCGATGACGCCGGAGTTTGTGTTGCGTCTTGGCTATGCGGCCGGCCGGGTATTTGCCGAAGAGGGTACCTCCACGGTGCTGATCGGCAAGGATACGCGCCTGTCCTGTTATATGTACGAGTCGGCCCTGCAAGCGGGATTCTGTGCCGCCGGGGTCAATGTTCGTCTGCTCGGGCCTATGCCTACACCCGGTGTGGCTTATTTGACCAAGACCTTCCGTGCCAGTGCGGGGGTGGTCATCAGCGCCTCACACAACCCCTATCATGACAATGGTGTGAAGTTCTTTGCCACTAATGGCAGCAAGTTGCCGGATGCGACCGAAGAAGCCATTGAAGCCCGACTGGAAGCGCCGATCGGCGAGCTGGATGCGTCCCGTCTGGGTCGCGTGAGTCGTATCAATGATGCCCAGGGCCGCTACGTTGAATTCTGCAAGAGTGCGGTGGGCTCACGCATCAGCCTCACCGGCATGCGTATTGCCCTGGACTGTGCCAATGGCGCGACTTATCACATTGCCCCGCATGTACTGGCTGAGCTTGGTGCCGAGGTGATTCCCATGGGGGTCGAGCCCGATGGCCTGAATATCAATCATGATTGCGGCTCTACCTCTCCGGCTGCGCTGGCTTCGCTGGTGCTTGAGCGCGAAGCTGATCTTGGCGTTGCCCTGGATGGTGACGGAGACCGCGTGGTAATGGTTGATCGCAAGGGCCGGGTGCTGGATGGCGATCGTCTGCTTTATATTATTGCGCTTGACCGCCTGCGCACCGGTGAGCTCAGGGGGCCGGTGGTAGGCACCCAGATGAGTAATCTGGGGCTGGAGCAGGCCCTGCGGGGTGCGGGCATCGATTTCGAACGGGCCCGGGTGGGCGACCGGCATGTGCTGGAGATGCTGCAGCGTCAGGGTGGCACAATTGGCGGAGAGTCTTCCGGTCATATTCTGTGTCTGGATCGGGCCAGTACCGGCGACGGTATCATCTCGGCCTTGCAGGTGCTCTCGGTCATGGTCGCTACAGGCAAGGATCTGGATGCGCTGCTAAGTGGTTTGACTCTGCTGCCACAGATCATGATTAACGTGCCGCTTAATGGCCGCGATGTCATGCGTGATGAGGCTGTGCGCAAGGCGCTAAGCGCCGTAGAGTCTGCGCTTGAGGGTCGGGGCCGGGTGCTGCTGAGGCCCTCCGGTACCGAGCCTCTGATTCGGGTCATGGTAGAAGGGCCGGATGAAAAGCAGGTGCGAGGTCATGCCGAAGACATCGCCGAGGCTGTGCGTGCGGCGCAGGGCTGATGCGAAGCTTGCGAATGACGTATCATGCCCGGCTTGAGCGCCGGGACGAAACTATTGTAATGGAGTTGTCATGCTGCTGAGTATTCGAGACCGGGCCAGGGGTTGGGTCGCCTGGCTGATTGTGGGCCTTATTTCTGTTCCCTTCGCGCTGTGGGGATTGCACAGCTATTTCACCGGTCCTGATGAACAGGTGGTGGCTGAAGTGGGGGGTGAGGAAATCACCGAGGCTCGCTACCGTCAGGCTTACCAGATGCGGGTGCAGGAGCTGCGCGAGGCCTGGGGAGATCAGTTCCCGTCGGAGCTGCTGGATGATCAGCGTTTTCACGAATCGGTGCTTGAGAGTGTGGTGGCCCAGACCCTGTTGCGGCAGTTTATTGAAGACCAGGGCTTTGCCGTGGCTGATTCGCATCTGGCCCAAAATATCCGCAGCATCCAGGCTTTTCATGACAATGGCGGGTTTTCCGAGCAACGCTACCAGCAACTGGCGCGTATGCAGTATGGCTCGGTCAGTGCCTTTGAGAATGAAATGCGTGGTTCGCTTCTGAATGAACAGCTCAGCAGTGGCATTGGTGATACGGCTCTGGTGAGCGAGCGAGAACTTGTTTTGTTGATCGGGCTGCGCCATCAGGTGCGTGAGTTTGAATATCTGCGTGTTGCTGCTGAATCTTTCACAGACCAGGTCGATGTCGATGAGTCGGCGCTGGAGGCGTTTTATCGGAATAACCAGGATCGCTTTCGAACCCGGGCGAGGTTACGACTGGCTTATCTGGAACTGGATCCTGAAAAAGTCGCGGCCACCATCAGTGTTGACGAGGATGATCTGCGTCGCATGTATGACGCGGAAAGGCATCGTTTTACTACCGCCGAGGATCGGCGAGCACGCCATATCCTGATTTCGCTGGACAATCGTGAGGAAGCGCAAGCGCGCTCGCTGGCTGAAGCATTACATGCCCGTTTGCAGGACGGCGAGGAATTCGCTGAACTTGCCGCGGAATATTCCGATGACACCATGTCGAGTCAGGAGGGCGGTGATCTGGGCTGGATTTCCCGTGATGACATGGTGCGGGCCTTTGAAGAAGCGCTGTTTGCGCTTGATGAAGGGGCGCTCAGCGGCCCGGTACGCTCTCGCTTCGGTTTTCACCTGATCCGGCTGGATGAGGTCCGGGGCGGCGAAGTGACGCCCTTCGAGGAAGTGCGCGAGCAGCTTGAGGAAACCTACCGGCGCGACCGCATACAGCAGGATTTTTTCGAGATGTCCGAGGCGCTGGCCGATTTGACCTTCGATCATAGCGGCTCACTCGAACCGGCAGCCGATTACCTGGATCTGGAAGTTCGTGAGACCGACTGGTTCACCCGTGACGGGGGCGCTGAAGGTATTGCCCGCCATTCGCGGGTAGTGGAAGAAGCTTTTATGCCAGAGGTGCTTGAGGAAGGCCTCAACAGCGCGCCCGTCGAGCTTGCCGATGGCCGGCTGCTGGTGGTGCGCCGACTTGAGCACGAACCGGCCCGGGTCCGTGACTTCGAAGATGTCAGGGAGACAGTCGAACGCGAGCTTCGCGCCGAACAGGCCCGGAAAATGGCACGGGAAAAGGGCGAATCCCTGCTTGCGCAATTGCGCGAAGGCGAGCTGGACTGGGCTGCCGTCGCTGACGCCGCCGGCGTGGCCGTGACTGGCCCGCTTTCTATCCAGCGCGGTAGTGGCGAGGTGCCCGCCGCTGTGGGGCAGGCAACATTCCGTTTGCCGCATCCGGATAACGGCGCCAGCCTGGGTGAGGCCGAGACCGATGAAGGTGACTTTGTGCTGATCCGCCTGAGTTCAGTGCGTGACGCTGATCTGGCAGAGCTGTCGGAGCAGGAACGCCGCGATCAGCGCCAGCGCCTGTCCCTGTTGCGTGGCAATATGGAGCTGGATGCTTTTATTGACGCGCTGCGTGAACAGACTCGTGTACGGTTGTATACGGAGCGGCTCTGAGTCGGATATTGGCCCGCCGGATGCCATATGCGTCCGGCGGGTCAGTGTGCTTCAGCGGCTCGCGCAGGGGTGACCAATTAATCAGTATTCAGCTTCAGGCGTTGGCCAGGCCCACGATGTTATAGCCGCTGTCGACAAAAAGGACTTCGCCGGTAATGCCTGAGGCGAGGTCAGAGCACATGAAGGCAGCGGCATTGCCCACCTCTTCAATTGTGACGTTGCGCTTGAGCGGGGCGCCTTCCTCGGCTTTTTGCAGCATCCCCCGGAAACCACTGATGCCGGCTGCCGCCAGGGTTTTGATGGGCCCGGCGGAAATAGCATTGACGCGTATTCCCTCGCCACCCAGGTCGTAGGCCATGAAGCGCATATTGGCCTCCAGGCTGGCCTTGGCCGGCCCCATGACGTTGTAGTTGGGCAGGGCGCGAATGGAACCCATGTAGGTCAACGTCAGCATGGCGCCGTTGCGGCCCTGCATCATGGGGCGCGCGGCGCGTCCGAGGGCGACAAAGCTGTAGGCGCTGATATCGTGGGAAATTTTGTAGCCTTCGCGGGTGACTGACTCCACATAATTGCCTTCCAGCTCTTCGCGCGGCGCAAAGCCGATGGAATGCACCAGGATATCCATCCCATCCCAGTGCTGGCCGAGTTGCTCGAAAAGCGCATCAATGGACTTGTCGTCGCTGACATCGCATTCAAAACAAAGCTCTGAGTCGCACTTCGCGGCCACGTCACGTACCCGCGAGGCGAGCTTTTCTGTCTGGTAGGTGAAAGCCAGTTCAGCGCCTTCGCGATGCATGGCCTGGGCAATGCCCCAGGCAATGGAGCGGGTGCTTGCCACACCGGTAATCAGGGCGCGTTTGCCGGAAAGAAATCCCATGAGGCTGTCCTTGTTCTACTGGTTTGCCAATGTGTTTACCTGAATATGGCCCGGCAGTTCCATGCCGGGCCGGCGCACGTATTGTAACCGGAATCAGCGGGCGAGGATGACTGCGAGTTTCAAAAGGTGTCTTTCCAGCCCCGCAGTTCGGCAAAGACCTCGACGTCAGTTTCCAGCGCCCGGCCGGCATGTTTTTCAACCGCAGCCTTTACTGTCGGCTGATCCCAGCGCAGAAAAGGATTGATCAGTCGCTCCTCGTCGAGCCTGCTGGGGAGCGTGGGCTGGTTCTGTTCGCGTTGTTGCCGGGCCTGTTCCTGACGTTTTGCCAGATCCGGATTATCCGGCTCCACGGCAAGGGCGAAGGCGAGATTGGCCAGGGTGTATTCGTGGCCGCAATAAAGGCGGCTGTCGCCGGGCAGCTCACGCAGTGCTGACAGTGAGTTGAGCATCTGCGCCGCAGTGCCCTCGAATAGTCGGCCGCAACCGCCGCTGAACAGGGCGTCACCGGCAAACAGCATGCCCTCGCCGGCAAAAGCGATATGGCCCAGGGTGTGTCCAGGCACCTCAATGACTTCGAGCCGGATGGCCGGGTGCAACAGTTCGACCCGGTCGCCGCCGCGCAGGGCGTGGCTGCGTGCCGGAATGTTTTCGCCGGCCGGGCCGTATACCGGCACTTCGTCTGCCGCCAGCATGCCGACACCGCCGACATGGTCGGGATGATGGTGGGTGACCAGGATGGCGGCCAGCTCAAGTCCCCGGGCTTCCAGTATCGCTTGCACCGGCGCGGCGTCGCCCGGGTCCACCACCACGGCCCGCTGTGCGTCCGGGTCGCTGAGTAGCCAGATGTAGTTGTCGCTGAATGCAGGTATGGGTGTGATTTCGAGCATGCCCTTATGCTCTCAGGCGCGGCCTCCAAGGTCAATTGATCCGGATGGGTCTGCTACCATGCATGATGAGGTCAGGCGTGTACCTTCAGGATGTCCGGATACCTTGTGGCAGGAGGTCGATTTGAGCGGCTCGGCTGTGATTTCCGACAAGGCATGGGCGCGTTATTGTCGCGCCGAAACCGAGCGTTTGCTGTGCCGTTACAGTCAGGGTATTTCCGGTATGTATGGCGTGCAGCTGGCTGGCTGGACGCTGTCAGACGAGACCATGGATGGCCTGGCCCTGCGTGCATTGTTCAGATTCTCGCCTGATTGCAAGCAGGACAATGACCTGCAGGGTGATCTGGCGTATCTGCCCTTCGAGAGTGAAAGCCTGGCGCTGGTGCTGGTGCCGTTCGGGCTTGACGGGATAACCCGGCCTGAAGCTGTGCTTGAGGAAGTCGATCGGGTGTTGATGCCGGAGGGGCATCTGGTGCTGATGACGACTAATCCAGGTACACCCTGGACCCTGGTCGCCCCCCGACCGTTGCCGGGTACAACCCGGACGGTACGTTATCTGGCTCTCAGGGGTTACGATATAGGCGTTCGTCGGCGTTATTTGTATCGACCGCCCTTGGCAGACCAGCAGTGGCTTGACCGGCTGGCTTTTATGGATCGTCTGCGCCTGGGGCTGGGCGGGGCCGGTCTGGTGATAGCGCGTAAAAGGGTGATCGGGGTGACGCCCTCGGGGATGAGACTGGCGGTGAAGCCGCGATCGCGGCGTAATCGGGCGGGTGTGCCCGCCGGGCTGGCAGGAGGAGGTTTGAGTTGACCGGGAAGGTAGTGATTCACACCGATGGCGCCTGCCGCGGCAATCCGGGTCCGGGTGGCTGGGGCGCGGTGCTTGAGGCCGGCAAGCACCGGCGCAAGTTGCACGGTGGTGAGGTTGACACCACCAATAATCGCATGGAGTTGATGGCGGCGATTTGTGCCCTGGAGGCACTGAAACGGCCCTGTAGTGTGGCACTGTATACCGATTCGCGTTATCTGCAGGACGGCATTCGCCAGTGGTTGCCCCGGTGGAAACAGCGGGGATGGAAAACTGCTGGCGGCAAGCCGCTGAAAAACGTCGATCTGTGGCAGCGTCTCGACGGGTTGGTGACGCGCCACCAAATCAGCTGGCACTGGGTGCGCGGTCATTCCGGTCATCCCGGCAATGAGCTGGCTGATCAACTGGCCAATCAGGGCATAGACGAGCTATTGGCAAATCAGGCCAATGGCACCGGCGCGAAGCAAGCGCAGTGAAACGGATACAGGCAGCAGTGTTTATTCGCGACTGGCTGGTGAAATCGCAAGGGGAGTTTGATGCGCCAGATTGTGCTGGATACTGAAACCACGGGTCTGGAACCCGGGCAGGATCATCGTATTATCGAGATCGGTTGTGTTGAACTGCTAAACCGGCGCCTGACCGGGGAGCGCTTTCACTGCTATATCAATCCCGAGCGCGAGGTTGATGAGGGTGCGGCGCAGGTGCACGGGATGACCCTGGCCGATTTGCGTGACAAGCCAGTGTTCGCTGAAATTGCCGATGACTTTCTGGCTTTTGTGCGTGACAGCGAGCTGATTATCCACAACGCCCCCTTCGACGTGGGCTTCCTGGACGCCGAGCTGGGCCGACTGGAACAGGCGCCGCCGCAAATCACCGCATGCTGTTCCGTGCTCGATACCCTGGAACTGGCCCGGCGTATGCATCCGGGGCAGCGCAATAGCCTGGATGCCCTGTGCCAGCGTTACGAGATTGATAACAGTCAGCGGGATCTTCACGGCGCTTTGCTGGATGCGGAAATCCTGGCCGAGGTCTTTCTCGCCATGACGGGCGGGCAGGTGGCCCTGTTTGCCAGTGAAAACGCCAGTACGGGCAACAACGAGGCGGCCGCAGCCGGACACATTGAACATCGGCCGGTCAGCGAGCAGGCGCGACCGCAACGGGTCATCACCCCGAATGCCGATGAGCTGGCTGCACACCAGGCCTGGTTGCAGGCCATGCGCGAGAGCGACAGTGGTTGTCTGTGGCCGGCGCAGGAGTGACCGCGCGTCCAGGGAGCGCTGAGACGCGCCGAATTGATCAGCGTTTCCCCTGGGACTTGTGGCCGGTGCCTTGCTTGATTTTGGCAGGGTGCTTGACTATGCTTTCGGCCCGGTTCGGCCGCCCCCGGGCTTTAAATAGGTGGCGCTACGGTATCGGCCCCGCTGCCTTTCCAGAGTGGCGTCGTGGATCTTTAGTTTAATCCGGGGTGGCCAGAGGGATGCAAGGCTGCCTGCCGACGTAATCTGTTGCCGGCTCGGTGTGGCCGGCACGGAATCAATCAGGAACACATTTGTGTGATGCTGACCGCGGTTCTCTCCGGATTTGTACTGGCTGCGCTTGCGCCCTGGCTGTTTCGCGGGCTCGGTGCGCGCACCGGCTGGGTTCTGGCGCTGCTGCCGGCGGCGTTGCTGGCCTGGTTTGCCAGCTTCGTGCCTTCCGTGGCCGGCGGCGAGGTTCATGTGTTGCAGCACGCCTGGGTACCTTCCCTGGGCTTGCAGCTATCCTTCCTGGTTGATGGCTTAAGCCTGCTGTTTGCCCTGCTTATTTCCCTGATCGGTACCTTTATCGTTATCTACGGCGGCGGCTATCTGGCCGGGCATCGCGATTTGCCGCGCTTTTATGTGCTGATTCTGTCTTTTATGGCCTCCATGCTGGGGCTGGTGCTGTCAAATAACCTGATCACGCTGTTTGTATTCTGGGAATTGACCAGCATCACTTCCTATTTGCTGATTGGCTTTAATCATGAGGATAAGGAAGCCCGCCGTTGCGCGCTGCAGGGACTGCTGGTGACCGTCACTGGTGGGCTGGCTCTGCTGGTGGGCCTGGTCATGATGGGGCTGATTGCCGGCAGTTTTGAGCTCTCGGAGATTCTCGCCAGCGGTGAGCTTTTCCGTGATCATGCGCTGTACATGCCTATCCTGCTGCTGGTGCTGGCCGGGGCATTTACCAAGTCGGCTCAGGTGCCGTTTCACTTCTGGTTGCCCAACGCCATGGCCGCCCCCACGCCGGTCAGCGCCTATCTGCATTCGGCCACCATGGTCAAGGCCGGGGTCTACCTGATGGCGCGGCTGAATCCCACGATGGGGGGCACCGAAGCCTGGTTTTTGATTCTCGGCCTGGTCGGCGCGCTGACGATGCTCACCGGGGTGTGGATGGCCTATCGCAGTACCGGCATCAAACGGGTATTGGCCTATTCCACGGTGATGGCTCTGGGTACCCTGACCATGCTGATCGGCATGGGTGGTGAAAAAGCGGCCATGGCGGCTGTGACTTTCCTGCTGGCCCATGCCCTGTACAAGGGCGCGCTGTTTATGGTGGCTGGCGCCATTGACCATGAAACGGGCACCAAGGATCTGGAGCAGCTCGGTGGTCTGCGTCGCAAGATGCCGGTCACTGCCGTGGTGGCCGTGGTGGCCGGGCTCTCCCTGGCCGGGCTGCCGCCCCTGTTTGGTTTTGTGGCCAAGGAGCTGTTGCTGGAAGCGGTGCTGGCGCGGCCCGGCCCGGGCTGGATTCTGGCGGGGCTGGTCGTGTTGTCTTCGATGCTGGTGGTGGCGGTGGCCGCTATTGTGGTGTTAAAGCCCTTTTTCGGCGCTCTGCGAGAAACCCCGCGCCACCCGCATGAGGCGCCACCGTCCATGCTGCTTGGCCCGGCTATACTGGCGAGTCTCGGGCTCGGCTTTGGCCTGCTGCCGTGGCTGGCCGGGCAGGGACTGCTGGCCGCAGCGGCCAGCGCCGTATACGGCCACCCGGTCAATATTTCCCTGAGTCTGTGGCATGGCGTGAATCTGCCCCTGATCCTCAGTGCCTTGATCCTGATTGCCGGTATCCTGCTGTATTTCAAATGGCCGCGTCTGCGGGACTGGTTCAATGGCCCGGTGGCGCTGGATCAGTATGGGCCGGAAGCGTTGTATTATCGCTTTACCGGCGCCCTGAGCAATTTTGCCGGGTGGCAGACCCGGGTGTTGCAGAACGGCTACATGCGCAATTACCTGCTCACCATTTTGCTTACTACCGTGGCGGTGGTGGGCTACACCCTGTTTAGCCGGCTGGGCTGGGGCTGGCTGCCCTCGGGTGAACTGGATGTGCGCTTCTACGAACTGGTGGTTGCCGGCGGCATTATTGTTGCCGCGGTGGGGGCCGCCGTCATGCGTTCCAAGCTTGCTGCTGTAGCCGCCATGGGTGTGGTGGGCTTCGCTGTGGCGCTGATCTATGTGCTGTTCAGTGCGCCGGATCTGGGCATTACCCAGGTGCTGGTGGAAACCCTGACGGTGATTTTGCTGGTGCTGGCCCTGTTCAAGCTGCCTAATTTCTCGCGACTTTCCAGCCGCATGTCGCGCTTGCGTGACGTCACTGTGGGCGTGGCTTTTGGCGGACTGATGGCGGCACTGATGTTCTCAACCCTGGGGGTTCAGTTTGAACCCAGTATCTCGGCCTGGTTCCTGGAGTCGGCCTACACCGAAGCTCAGGGGCGCAACGTGGTGAACGTGATCCTGGTGGACTTCCGGGCGCTGGATACGTTGGGCGAGATCTATGTGTTGGCGCTGGCCGCTATTGGGGTGTACGCGATGATGAAATTCCGCTCGCAGCCGGCGGAGGGCAGGTCATGAGTTCCTATTCCCTGATCCTGCGGACGGCGGCGCGTTTTCTGTTGCCGCTGTTGTTGATGTTCTCTGTTTTCCTGCTGTTGCGCGGACATGACCTGCCCGGCGGCGGATTTATTGCCGGACTGGTTGCCAGCTGCGCATTTGTGGTTTACCTGTTTGCCTTCGACGTGGCGCCGGTGCGACGCATGCTGCGGCTGGATCCGCGCAGCATGGTCGGCGTCGGATTGCTGCTGGCGGCGCTCAGCGGCGTGCCGGCGGTATTTATGGGCGATGCTTTTTTTACCGGCCTGTGGTTAGAGCTGGAGTTGCCGCGGGTGGGCGAGATCAAGCTGAGCACGCCGCTGGTGTTCGATATCGGGGTGTACCTGGTGGTGCTGGGGTCGGTCATGGCCATTGTGATGGCCCTGGCCGAGGGCGAGGAATAGGAGGGGTCGCGATATGGAACCGGTGCTGGCCCTGGTCGTGGGGGGGCTTTATGCCGCGGCGATCTATATGATCCTGCGCCGCAGTATTGTCAAGCTGGTGATTGGCCTGTTGCTGTTAAGCAATGCCGCCAATCTGCTGATCTTCACTGTCAGTGGCCTGACGCGTGAAGCGCCACCGCTGATCAGCGCCGGGCTGGATGCGCCGGTGACGCCGATGGCCGACCCCTTGCCGCAGGCCCTGATACTCACCGCCATTGTGATCAGCTTCGGGGTGCTTGCTTTTGCCGTGGTGCTGATCAACCGCGCCTGGCATGTGGTGCAGGCCGAGGACATGGACCAAATGACGGGAACGGATACATGACGCTGCTGGTTGCCTTGCCTGTGGTGCTGCCGCTGGTGCTGGGGGCTCTGTCCCTGGCGCTGTGGCGATCGCCCCTGGCCCAGCGGGTGGTGGCGTTGGCCGGCACCGGCGCGCTGTTGCTGCTCAGTATTGCGCTGCTGTGGGCGGTAATCCAGCACGGCCCCATGGCCACGGCCCTGGGCGAGTGGCGTGCGCCCTTCGGGATTGTGCTGGTGGCTGACTTGCTGGCGGCAATCATGGTGCTGATGGCCGGCATCATGGGGTTTGTGATTGCCCTGTACTCGCTGGGTACGATCACTCGCGGCCACGAGAATTTCGGCTATTTCCCGCTGTTGCACCTGCTGCTGGCGGGGGTCTGCGGGGCCTTTCTCACCGGCGATATTTTCAACCTCTATGTCTGGTTCGAGGTTCTGCTGCTGGCCTCCTTTGCCCTGCTGGTGCTGGGCGGCGAGCGCGCGCAGATGGAAGGGGCCATCAAGTACGTCACCATCAACCTGTTTTCCTCGGCCATGCTGCTGACTGCTGTGGGCCTGACCTATGGTCTGGTGGGCACACTCAACATGGCCGATATTGCGGTCAAGTTTGATGCTGCCGAGGACGGCGGGCGGGTGACCGTGATTGCGATGCTGTTCATGGTGGCTTTTGGCATCAAGGCGGCGGCCTTCCCGCTGTTTTTCTGGTTGCCGGCGTCCTATCACACGCCGCCGGTGGCGGTGTCGGCGTTGTTTGCTGCCTTGCTGACGAAGGTAGGTGTGTATGCGATGTTTCGCATGTTCACACTGGTCTTTGATGCCGAGGTCGCCTATACCCACAATATCCTGCTTTGGGTTGCCGGCTTCACTATGGTGACCGGTGTACTTGGCGCGGCGGCGCAATTCGAGTTCCGGCGGATACTGTCTTTCCATATTGTCAGCCAGATTGGCTACATGATTATGGGGCTGGCGCTGTTCACGCCCCTGGCGCTGGCCGGCGGCCTGTATGCCATTTTTCACAACATTATTGTCAAGACCAATCTGTTCCTGGTCAGCGGTGTGGCTTACCGGCTGCAGGGCACCTATCAGCTCAAGCAACTGGGCGGGCTGTACCGCTCGCATCCGGGGCTGGGCGTATTGTTCCTGCTCTCGGCCCTCTCGATGGCCGGCATTCCGCCGCTGTCGGGCTTTTTCGCCAAGTTCATACTGGTACGCGCCGGGCTGGAAATTGAGGCTTGGGTGATTGTGGCGGTGGCGCTGGCGGTGGGTGTAGGCACACTGTTTTCGATGATCAAGATATGGGCCGAAGTGTTCTGGAAGGCGCGTCCGGAGGATGCCCAAACCCGGGCGCCGGCGCTGGATGTGGTCTCGCCCGGGCTGTTTTGGCTGTACGTGCCCATCGTGATGCTGGCGGGGTTGACCGTGCTCATAGGCGTGGCGGGCCAGCCGATTTTTGAGGTCAGCATGCAGGCTGCCGAACAGCTGCTCGACAACTCGGCGTATATTGAAGCCGTACTGGGCGGTGAGGAGGGGCCATGAAGGCGTTGACCTGGAATATTCTGCTGGCGCTGGCCTGGGTGGCCCTGACCGGCACCTTTACTCTGGTCAACTTTCTGGTGGGTATGCTGCTGGCCTATTTTTTGCTGGGTTTCGCCCTGCGCGACACCGGGGTTTTCCACGGTTACCTGGAGAAAGTCCCCAAGGTGATCGGCTTCATGCTGTTTTTTATCTGGGATCTGACCAAGTCCAATATGCGTGTGGCCTGGGAAGTAATCACGCCAAGTTTCAAGCGCATGCGCCCCGGTATTATCGGGGTGGAACTGGAGGCGCGTACGGATGAGGCCATTACCATTCTGGCCAATCTGATCAGTGTGACGCCGGGCACCCTGAGTCTGGATGTTTCCAGCGACCGCCGTGTGCTTTATATCCATTGTATGTATCTGGATGATGTTGAGGACATGCGTGCCCAGATCAAGGATCTGGAGCGCCGGGTAATCGATATTTTCGAGCGTTAGGAGAAACGGGCTTGCTTGAATGGGTAATAACAATCGCATTTGCGGTGATGTGCCTGTCACTGACGCTGGCCACGCTGCGCCTGTTGTGGGGGCCAACCCTGGCCGATCGGGTGGTATCGCTGGAGCTGATGGCCTCGGTGACAGTGGGCATGATTGCGGTCTACACCATTAGCAGCGGCGTGTCGGATTTTCTGGATGTGGCCGTGGTGCTGGCCCTGACCGCGTTTCTGGCCGCCGTCGGTTTTGCCCGTTATCTGGAAAAGCGGGGGCACGGTGATGACTGACTGGATTGTGGCCGCGTTGTTGCTGGTGGGGTCTGGTTTGATGCTGGTGGCGGCCCTGGGTCTGGTGCGCATGCCCGATCTGCTGTGCCGCATGCATGCCACCACCAAGGCGGGTGCCCTGGGTGGCGGCTTGATGGTGGCGGCGGTGGCGGTCTACTTTGATGATCCGGGCGTAGTCACCCGGGCCGTGGCGATTGTGATTTTTATTATTCTGACAGCCCCGGTAGCCGCGCATATCGTCGGACGGGCGGCCTATTTCGTGGGTGTGGAGTTGTGGTCACATACCGTGCTTGATGAGCTCAAGGGCCGCTACGATGCCGACACCCACACTCTGCGCAGCTCGGATTCCGAAAAACAGGACTGATTGACCGGCGCTTGCCGGTTTCCCTTTTCCCGCATTCCCTTGTGGAGCAGCAAGGCATGAACGAAGCCACAGCAGCGCTTGAAGCACTGATCGGCGAAGGCAAGACACCGACCGGCTTCGAGCAGATTGATATGAACTTCAATCTGCGTATGCGGGCCTACATCGGTATCTGTATGCCGTCCATGTTCGGCCATATGGAAAAACGCTTCTCCATGATGCAGTTGCGTCAGGACGGTATCGCGCCGGTGTTGTTTTATGTAGATTTTCGCAACACCAATAAACCTCTGGCCTTTGCCCGCTCTCTTGTTACCAACCACGAGTTGCGACTCAGGCGTAGCCATGGCGAGCGTGGTGATCGCCTGATCCTGGACTCCACGACCCGCATTCGTGGCCGACGCCAGGGGGGCGGCCGCGGCAGTCTGGGTTATGACCCTGGTGCTGATGAGCTGGTGGAGGCCGGCAGCGCCCATGTGCTGCACGTGTTGACGCGTCCGGCGGCACCGCCCGCCGAACGTCGTGTGGTCAAGGTGCCTGAGCCACTGGAAGGATTGCGCGAACATGGTTGGGAAGGTGACCTGCCCGATATCGGGGAAGTGCTTGCGGTGCCCGAAGGTTTTGTCGAGTGCCCGGGTGGAGCTGACTGCGAGCGGGAGGATGTCTGGGGCTTGCCCAACACGGATATCAACCAGCATGTGAATGTGCTTGAGTACCTCATGGGCATGGAGAACCAGACCACCCGGCTGCTGCACGCGGCTTCACTGCCGCTCACCCAGCATCGTATCACCCGTTGCCGGGTGTTATTCCGCAAGCCCTTTTTCCCCGCCCAGCGTTTCGTCCTGCGCGCACGCCTGTATCGCCACGACCAACAGACTTTCGTCAGCGGCGCCTTCCATGCGCTGGACCAGGGCGGGGCTGTGGATGAGCGCCCGCATGTGGTCTCCTCCATCGCGGGCGAGCTGGTGGCGGAGCCGAAGGCGTGACGGTAGCTGCGGACCCCCGGCTGGAAGTGCGCGGGCTCACCGCCTGGCGGGATGATCGCGAGCTGTTCCACGCCCTGTCATTTACCCTGGAGCCGGGCGCCATTGCCCATATCGAAGGACCCAACGGCGCCGGCAAGACGACGTTGCTGCGCATGCTGTGCGGTCTGTTGTCGCCGGCTGCCGGAGAAATTCTCTGGGCCGGGCAGGCGATGAGTCGATGTGCCGGTGACTATGCCCGGGCGCTGGGCTATGTGGGGCATGTGGATGCGCTCAAGCTGGACCTGACCCCGACCGAGAATCTGCGTGTGGCCAGCGCGCTGGCCGGGCGTCCGGCGAGTACGGCCGCGGTGGAAGCAGCGCTGGGGTATGCCGGCTTGCGCGGTTTCGAGGATGTGCCGGCGCGCCAGCTTTCGGCCGGCCAGCGTCGCCGCGCGGCGCTGGCCCGGCTGCAATTGCAGGGTGCGCTGCTTTGGGTGCTGGATGAGCCCCTGACGGCGCTGGATGTCAGCGGCCGCGCCTGGGTTGAAGCCACCATCTCTGATCACGCTGAAGCCGGCGGCATGGTGGTATTGACCACCCACCAGCCCATGGCACTGGCCCGGCGTCGTGAGGTGACGCGTATTGCTCTGGAGGTGGCCTTGTGAACCCCGCCGTCGTCGCCTTTGTCGCCCTGTTCAGGCGTGACCTGCTGCTGGCCATGCGGCGGCGGGGCGATATGGCCAATCCGCTGATTTTTTTTGTCATGGTGGTCAGCATTTTCCCGCTGGCGCTGGGCGGCGATCCGCGTTTGCTGGCCGCCGTGGCGCCCGGCGTGGTGTGGGTGGCGGCTCTGCTGGCAGCCCTGATGTCCATGGACGCGTTGTTCCGGGAAGATTTTGCCGACGGCAGTCTGGAACAAATGCTGCTCAGTCCTTGTCCACACAGTGTGCTGGTGGGTGCGCGGGTATTGGCGCACTGGTTGTTGACGGGGTTGCCACTGGTCCTGCTCGCGCCCTTGCTGGCGCTGCTGCTAAACTTGCCCACCGAAGCCATGCCCGCGCTGTTGCTCAGCCTGTTGCTGGGCACGCCGGTGCTGAGTCTGGTGGGTGCGATCGGGGTGGCCCTGACTGTGGGTTTGCGCCGCGGTGGTATGCTCCTGGCCCTGTTGATGTTGCCGCTATATATCCCGGTGCTGATCTTCGGCGCAGGTGCGGTGGAGTATGCCGCCAGTGGTCAGCCCTGGACGGCACCGGTACTTTTCCTGGCTGCGATTCTGGCACTGGCGGTAACGCTTGCGCCCCCGGCCGCAGCCGCGGCTCTGCGCGTTACGATGGGTGAATAATGTTTCGTTACCTGCATGAATGGGGTTCTCCGCCGGTGTTCTATGCGCGCGCCGGGCGCTGGCAGCGAGGATTGTGGGCGCTGTCGGCCTTGCTGATGCTGGCCGGTTTGTGGGGTGGCCTGGTGCTGGCGCCCGTCGACTACGAGCAGGGCGAGGTTTACCGCATCATCTATATTCATGTGCCGGCGGCCTGGGTAGCCATGTTTGCCTATGTGGTGATGGCGACTACCGGCGCCATTGGCCTGATCTGGCGACTCAAGGTGGCGGAGGTCATCACCAGTGCCGGGGCGCGGGTAGGGGCCTCCTTCACGCTGCTGGCGCTGGCTACCGGTGCGATCTGGGGCCAGCCGACCTGGGGCACCTGGTGGGTGTGGGATGCGCGGCTGACTTCGGTGCTGGTGCTGTTGTTTTTGTATCTGGGCTTTATTGCGCTGGAGAATGCGATCGAGGATCGCCGTAGCGCCGCCCGGGCCTGTGCCATTCTGGCACTGGTGGGGGTAGTCAATATCCCGATCATCCACTTCTCGGTGTATTGGTGGAATACCCTGCATCAGGGTCCCACCGTGGCGCGTCTGTCGGCGCCGGCCATTCATATCAGTATGCTGGTGCCGCTGTTGTTGATGGCGCTGGGCAGCATGCTGTTTTATGCCGGGGCTTTACTGTCGTGGGCGCGTGCCCTGATGCTTGAACGTGAACGTAGCAGCCGCTGGGCGGCGCGTGAGGTGAATACCTGATGGAAGGTTTGCAGGAATTCCTGTCCATGGGTGGGCGAGGACTGTATGTCTGGAGCGCCTATGCCGTATTTGCAGGGGTGATTGTGTTTAATGTGCTGGCGCCGGCCGTGCGCCGTCGGCAGGCGCTGCGCCTGGTGGCGCGTCAGCTGCGCCGTCGGCAGGCGCTGGCTGGACGGACCGGCCCTGCTGTCGGGGGAGGGGCTGACTGATGCATCCGCAACGCAAGCGCAGACTGTACGGTGTGTTGTTTATTGTCATCGGGGTAAGTATTGCCACGGCCCTGACCATGACGGCTTTCCGGGAAAATCTCCTGTTCTTTTTCAGCCCCTCCCAGATTGTTGCTGGTGAGGCGCCGCTGGAACGCAACTTCAGGGTAGGTGGTCTGGTGGTGGAGGGCAGCGTGCGCCGCGAGCAGGACAGCACAGAAGTCTCTTTCGAGCTGACCGATGGCGCGCATGAGGTGCGGGTATTCTACGATGGCATCCTGCCCGATCTGTTTCGCGAAGGGCAGGGCATTGTGGCGGTGGGCCGGCTGGGCGAGGACCAGGTATTAAGGGCCTCGCAGGTGCTGGCCAAACACGATGAGAACTATATGCCGCCGGAAGTCGCCGAGGCCCTGAAGGCCGCCGGCAAGATGCCGCAGCACGAAATGAAACGCTACCAGAAAGACGGCTACACCCGCGACAAGGGTGACAACAAAGGATACCCCGACCGGCAATGATTCCCGAGCTTGGCAATCTGGCCCTGTCACTGGCCCTGGCGGTGGCCGTGGTGTTGTCGCTGGTGCCACTGGCCGGCTCACTGCGTGGCAACAGCGCCTGGATGACGGTGGCGCATCCGGCCTCAATGGTATTGCTGCTGTTGCTGATGCTGGCCTACGCCTGCCTGAGCTGGGCCTTTGTCACCCATGATTTCTCGGTGCTGTATGTGGCCAACAACTCGCATACCGAGTTACCCCTGGTCTACAGGCTGACGGCCGTCTGGGGCGGGCACGAAGGCTCGTTGCTGTTGTGGCTGGTGATGCTGGGTGGCTGGACCGTGGCGGTGTCGGTGTTCAGCCGTGCCCTGCCCGGGGTATTTACCGCCCGGGTGCTGGCCGTGCTGGGTATGGTTTGCCTGGGCTTTATTGCCTTCACCCTGTTTACCTCCAACCCCTTCGAGCGTCTGTTTCCGGCGCCGGCGGAGGGTACTGATCTCAACCCGTTATTGCAGGATCCGGGGATGGTGATTCATCCGCCGCTGCTGTACATGGGCTATGTGGGCTTTGCCGTGGCCTATGCCCTGGCGGTGGCGGCGTTGATCGGGGGCCGGCTGGACTCGGCCTGGGCGCGCTGGTCGCGGCCCTGGACCACGGCCGCCTGGCTGTTTCTGACCGCCGGCATTGCCCTGGGCAGCTGGTGGGCCTATTACGAACTGGGTTGGGGAGGCTGGTGGTTTTGGGATCCGGTCGAAAACGCCTCTTTCCTGCCCTGGCTGGTGGGGACGGCCCTGATTCATTCGCTGGCGGTGACCGAAAAGCGCGGAGCTTTCAAGGTCTGGACCGTCCTGCTGGCGATATCAGCTTTTGCACTGAGTTTGCTGGGGACCTTCCTGGTGCGTTCGGGGGTGCTGACTTCGGTACATGCTTTTGCTACCGATCCCGAACGCGGCGCTTTCCTGCTCGGGTTTTTTGTGCTGGCCGTGGGGGTGCCCCTGCTGCTGTACGCCTGGCGAGCCCCGCGCGTTCGCAGTGTGGTCAGCTTTGATCTGTTCTCGCGTGAAACGCTGATGCTGGCGAACAATGTGTTCCTGGTCACCGCCGCCGCCGCGGTGTTGCTGGGCACGCTCTACCCGTTGATTATGGATGCTCTGGGGCAGGGCCGGATTTCGGTGGGGCCGCCGTATTTCGAGGCGGTGTTTGTGCCCCTGATGTTGCCGTTATTGTTGCTGGTGGGGCTGGGCCACTGGGTGGCCTGGAAACGGGCCGACGCCGCCGCGCTGGCGCGCCAGTTGTGGCTGGCTTTCACCACGGCAGTAGCGTTCAGCGCCATTTTGATGCTGTGGCTCTGGGGACAGGCGGGCTTGCTGGTGTTTGTGGGGCTGTTCATGGCCCTGTGGATTGTGCTGAGCAGTGGTTTGGCTGTGTTTGAGCGCTTGCGTCGGCATGGTGGCTGGCGCGGGTTGCGGCGTATCCCGGGTGGCTTTTATGGCATGCATCTGGCGCATGTGGGCGTAGCGGTGCTGGTGGTGGGGGTAACCGTGGTCAGCACCTTTGAAACCGAGCGGCATGTGCGCATGATGCCCGGTGATACCCTCGAGGTCTCCGGCTACGCGTTCCGATTTGACGGAGTGCGGGAAGTGGCGGGGCCAAATTTTGACGCTATTGAGGGCGTATTGCATGTGGAGCGCAAGGGGCGTTATGTGACCACACTTACGCCGCAAAAACGCTATTACCGGGTCCAGCGTGAACCCATGACGCAGGCCTCGCGTCATCCACGCCCATGGCGGGATCTTTTCACCGCGCTGGGCGAGCCGCTGGGTGGTGGGGCCTGGACGCTGCGTATTCATTTCAAGCCCATGGTGCACTGGATCTGGGCCGGTGCCGGGCTGATGGTGCTGGGGGGCTTGCTGGCTATATCAGATCGACGTTATCGCATCCGCCGTCGTAGCGGTCGGGAAGGGGGCGAGCCTGCATGATTCGCGCTGTCCTGCCGCTGCTGCTGTTGCTGATGCTGGCAGGTCTGCTCTGGGTCGGCCTGGGTCTGGACCCGGGCCGGGTGCCTTCTCCGCTGATTGGTAAACCGGCACCAGCCTTCGAGTTGCCTGATCTTGAGCGTGATGGTGAGACCGTGACCGAAGTCGACATCAGTGCCGAAGGCGTGGCTTTGTTCAATGTCTGGGCCTCCTGGTGTCCGCCCTGCCTGGATGAGCACCCTCTGTTTATGGCACTGGCTGCCCGTGAGGAAGTTCCGATTGTAGGGCTTAATTATCGTGACCAGCCGGAGGCCGCCCGCGAATGGCTGGCGCGACATGGCAATCCCTACCGCCGGGTCGCCGCCGACAGCGATGGCCGCACCGGGATTGACTGGGGTGTCTACGGTGTGCCCGAAACCTATGTGGTGGATGGCGAAGGAATCATTCGTTACAAGCATGTAGGGCCCATTGACGAGACCATACTGGAAAACGAGATCATGCCGCTGGTGCGCGAGTTGCAGGCCGGGGAGGCGCCGTGAAAGTCATCCTGTTGCCGTTGCTGATGCTGTTGCTTGCCGCCCCCTTGCTGGCCGCGGCGCCGGAGGAATTTGACGACCCGGCCAAACAGGCGCGTTATGACAGCATGTTGCGCGAAATGCGTTGCCTGGTTTGTCAGAATGAATCGCTGGCCGAGTCGCCGGCCGAGTTGGCCCGGGACCTGCGGCGCGAGGTGGCGCGCATGATTCGTGAGGACAAGCCGGATGCTGAAATACGCGCCTTTTTGATCGAGCGTTATGGTGATTATGTTCTCTATCGTCCGCCGCTACGGGCTGACACGCTGGCCTTGTGGCTGGGGCCCTTCGTGATTCTGCTGCTGGCGTTGATCGGCGCGGCGTTTTACTTGCGGCGGCGAAGCAGGGGCCACAAAGAGACACCGCTTGATCCGGCCGAGCGCGCGCGCTTGAAGCGGTTGCTGGGGGAGGACGAAACATCGTGAGCTGGCTGTTCTGGAGTTTGTCCGGGTTGTTGGTTGCTGCCGTTGCGCTGCTTCTGGGCAGGTCGCTGTGGCGTCCGGGCGGCGCCACAGCAGCTAGCGTAGAGGCCGCCAATCTGGGAGTTTATCGTCAACGCAGCAGCGAGCTTGAGGAAGAAGTGGCGAACGACTTGCTCAGTGCTGAAGCCGCGGCACAAGCGCGTGAAGAACTGGACCGCCAGTTGCTTGAGGATACGGCTGATGCCCGCGAACAGGGCAGTGGCAGGCCCGGCGGCGGTCGGGGTATGGCCCTGGTGGTGATGCTGCTGGTGCCGCTGATAGCACTGATGGCCTATTTTTCCGTGCGGCCTGATCCGGGCCTGCTGCAGGCTGCCGGCATCTCCGAGAGCATGGCCGAGGCCGATGCGGGTCAGCTTTCCCTGATGGCTGAAAACCTGCGCGAGCGTCTAGAGACACAACCGGATGACGGTCTCGGTTGGCTGGTGCTGGGGCGCGTGCACATGGCGCTGGATGAAGTGGATGCAGCCATGGTGGCTTTTAGCCAGGCGATGCAGTACATGGAATCAGACCCCCGTCCGCTGGTGGATTACGCTGAAGCGCGCGCTGCCCGGCCGGATGGGCCCGGCTGGGACGAGCAGGGCAGCGCCCTGCTGGAACAGGCGCTGCAACTGGAGCCGGAACAACCCAAAGCCCTGTGGCTGGCCGGCATTGCCGCGATAGCGCAGGATGATCCTGGCGCCGCCCGTGAATACTGGGGCCAGCTACTGGTGCTGATGCCGGAAGACAGCGAGGTGGCTGAAATCCTGCGTGAGCAGATTCGGGAGTTGCCTCCCTCCCGGGACGGCGACTGAAGCTGTCCGGGTCAGCTTTCGTCGCCGGAGGCGCGATCGCGCAGCCAGATCTCTTCCCGATGTACGGGAATATGGGACGGGGCTTCGATGCCGAGCTTGACCTGGTTGCCGCGAACCTGGACGACCGTGACGGTAATATCGTCACCAATTCGCAGGGACTGGTCGGGTGTGCGCGTCAGAACAAGCATGATGGTTTCCCCTTTGTCGGCTCGCGGGACAGTCTGAGATGATCCTGATCGTAGCGCCCGTCTGCTTCATCTGACACACCCAAAGGGGGTACGGTTCCCCGAGTGATGCGACAGCGGCCAAACCGATGAGCAACTCAAGTCATTTCCGCAGCTCTCCTGATGCCCATCTGCAATGGTTGCAGCGCCTGGGCGAAGACGTGCGTCGAGCAGGGAGCCGGCACGTGGTAGTGCTGGCCGGTGAGCCGCAGGCGGCCCGCAGCCTGGCTGCGCGCTTCACGGAGACCGGATGCTGCGGCGATAGCCTCTGGGTTGGGGAGTCCGCGCCCGCCGGCATGCGGCAACTCCCGGGCAAGCGTTTGACGCAGTTACTGGGTGATGAGTGCGATGTGCTGGTGGTCGATTTGCATGGCGGACTGTCTGTGAATGTGCTTGCCGCCACCATGGGTGTGGTTCGGGGTGGCGGGTTGTTGCTTTGGCTGGCGCCGCTGCCGTCCCTCTGGCCCCGGCAATTGAATGCAGGGGCCAGTGGTCTGCTTTCGCATGGCCAGTCTCTGGCATCATTCGGTGCACGCCTGCGCCAACGTCTGGCCGATATATTCACCACGGATGCGGCGGTGAGTGTGCTGGATATGGCCGCTCAACCTCCGTCCCGGCCGGTTCTGAAGTCCCTGCCGGCGGTGTCGGTTGATGTTGATTCGCCGTGCCGCAATGCCGGGCAGCGGGCAGCCGTGGATGCGGTGCTGCGGGTTGCCCGGGGACATCCCCGCAGGCCGCTGGTTTTGACGGCAGACCGGGGACGCGGCAAATCGGCAACGCTTGGGATTGCGGCTGCCCGTCTCATGCTGGAGCAGGGCGCCAGGATCATTGTTACCGGGCCGGGTCGTACCGCAGTAGATGTGGTTCTCAGACACGCCCGGGCGGGCCTTCCCGGGGCCCGGGCAGGTCGTGCCAGCCTCGGCTATGCCGGCGCCGGGTTGCGGTATATGCCCGCGACCCGTCTCGTGAGTGAGTGGCCTGATGCCGATCTGGTACTTGTCGATGAAGCAGCCGCCCTGCCTGTGGGCTTGCTGGAAAGCCTGGCTGAGCATTATTCACGCATCGTCTTCAGTACTACGGTGCATGGTTATGAAGGCAGCGGTCAGGGCTTTGCGCTGCGTTTTGCCCGCACGCTGCGCCAGCGCTGGCCGCAATCACGCGAATTGCACCTGAAACAGCCGGTGCGGTGGGCACCGGATGACCCGGTCGAGCCGCTTTTTTCCCGTACCCTGTTGATGGACGCCGCTCCCGCGGCTGCCGAGGCTGTACAGGATGCCGGTGTTGATGCGGTGCGGGTGCAGGTGTTTGACCGCGACGAACTGGCCGGCGATGAGGATACATTGCGCCAGCTTTATGGCCTGCTGTGTCAGGCGCATTACCAGACCCGACCGTCTGATCTTTATCAATTGCTGGATGCCCCCGATGTGCGGGTACTGGCGCTTTGCCGGCACACTCACGTGGTTGCCGTGGCTGTGCTGGGCCTGGAGGGTGGATTCGAAGCGTCGCTGACTGCCGAGGTCCACGCTGGGCGCAGACGGCCACGGGGTCATTTGCTGGCGCAGTCTCTGGAGGCTCATGCTGGTCTGGCGGGGGCTTGCCTGCTGCGTCAGGCGAGAGTGCAGCGGATTGCCGTGCATCCCGGCCTGATCCGCCGTGGGCTGGGTAAGCGGCTTTTGCGCGAGGCGATGCACGAGGCGGGCCGGCTGGATTGCGACCTGATCGGGGCCAGTTTCGGGGCTACCCCGGAAGTGCTGGCGTTCTGGAAAAGCTGTGGTTTTCACGCGCTGTGGCTGGGGGCCGGGCGTGATGCCGCCAGTGGGGCGCATGCGGTGGTGTTTGCAAGGGCACTGACAGCGGCTGGTCGGGTCTTGGTCCGCCGGGGGCGTCAGCATTTCAGACGCGCCCTGCCGCATTTGCTCAGGGACGGACATCGTACGCTGTCGCCGCCGGTTGCACTGACCATGCTCTCGGGTCTGGAACCCGGGGCATGGTGCAGGCTGGATCATGCAGACCGACAGGAAACCACCCGTTTTGGCTTGTCGCAGGCGCCTCTTGCAGCGGTTCTTCCGGCACTTTACAGCACGGCATGGGTCGTACTCACAGAGACGCCCGCGGCGAGTCCGGTGCTTTCCGCAACGCAGCGCGAAATCCTGCTGCGCCGGCTACTTCAGGTCCAGGATGAAACAGTCATATGCCGGGCGACAGGGCTGTCCGGGCGGCGGCAGCTGACGCAGACGCTACGCAGTATTTTTCTGCAGCTGGCCGACGCCGGGTCGACGGCTGGCGGGCATGACAGTGGCTGCCGCTAAACGGCATAATCATGAATGTGAGTCACTTTTGCAGGTAAATGGATGAGCACACGGGAACAATCAGTGCATACGCCCATTCGCGCTGCTGACTATGTCGGGCAGGCGGAACAATCGTCTCCGTTGCCCCGCGACTGGTCCCGGGCTGAGTTGCCTGACACCTGGCCTGATCGCCAGCGTGGTGGTCGGCCGCTGTCATTGCGGCAGGTGATTCGTCATGCCATGTCCACGCGGCGTCAGCGGGTGGCGCTGCCGGAGGATCTGCCGGGGCGTGAACACATCCCGAAATATGTGCTCCAGGAGTTTCATGGCGTCCCCAACGGCAATTACTCCAATTGCATTACCCGCGGCTATGTCACCGGTTTCGAGATATCGATGCTGGGAGAAATGCGCCGGGTACGGCGCATGCTGGTGCAGCATCTGGGCGATTGTCAGCGGGTGATCGACGTGGGTTGTGGTAGCGCACGCAATGCAGCAGCCGTGCTCGATGCCGGGGTGCCGGAAGTGTGGGGGCTGGATGTTTCACCCTACATGCTGCGTCATGCCGCCAATGATCACAATGGGCTTCGCTTGATGCAGGGGCTGGCGGAGGATATCCCGTCACCCGGTCAGTATTTTGACGGTGCTTCGCTGGTGTTCGTGTTGCATGAAATGCCGACGCGTTCGGTCACCCGCGCGCTGGGCGAGCTGGCACGTGTGTTGTGCGCTGGCGGCAAGGTGGTGGTTGCCGAGCCCTCGCCGTTGCAGATGCAACTGTCGGGCTGGCAGCTGTGGCGGCGTTATGGCTGGCGGGGTGTGTATTTCCGCTGGTTGATGCGAAGTGTGCATGAGCCTTTTCTCAAGGTCTGGCACCGGATGGATTTTGCCGCCGAGGCACGCAGGCGGGGCTTTGAAGTGCTCGAGGAACATTGTGCGGTGCCGGTGCGCAGTTGGGTATTGCGACGCCTGTGAGTGTAATGTGTTGTCGGTCTAATCGAACACGGGAGCGCTAAGATGATGGGCCTCGCCGGCCGTTTGCCTGAGTCGTTCCGTATCCAGCAATTCCATATCGCGGCGTTC
>SLRW01000030.1 GCA_007130745.1 Gammaproteobacteria bacterium | reverse complement strand
TAAGTCGCGGGAAGGTTTGTTGCCGGCCCGGTAATCTGCGACACGCGCCGGAATGTCGTATACGCGGCTTCGCCGCGAGAATCCGTGCGGCGAAGCCGCACACCGAAACGTAACCACGTAACCACGTAACACGTAACCACGATGATCCAGTGAGACAAAGTCTCACTGGATCATGAGAAACATCGCGCCGCGTCCGCGGCGGATGTTGAACAGCAGCGATCCGTCGCTGGCTTCCTCCACCACCTGGCGGAACTCGCTCAGGGTGGCCACCGGCGTGCGGTTCACCGAGGTAATCACATCGCCACTGCGCAGACCGGCGTTCTGGGCCGGGCTGCCGGAGGATACGCTGGCGACCACCACGCCTTCGGCGCGCCCGTGCAGCGGATGATCGGCGCCGATGGCTTCGAACTCGGCGCCTTCAAGGCGCGGATGGATATCGCTGGCCTGGGCCGTTTCTTCTTCCTCGGCCGGGGCCGTGATTTCGGCTTCAATGCTGCGCTTTCGGCCATCGCGCACCACCTCCAGTCGCGCCTTGTCACCAATCTGAAGCAACCCCACCGCATTGCGCAGATCACGGTAGTTGCGTACTGGCCGCTCATTGAGGGCCACGATAATGTCCTCGGGCTCGATGCCGGCGGCTTCAGCGGCCGAGCCCGGCTGCACCTGGGCCACCAGCACACCGTCGGTGCTGTCCATGTCAAAGGCCTCGGCCAGATCTTCTGTCAGATCCTGCACGATCACGCCCAGGCGGCCGCGGCGAATTTCACCGTGCTCGATGAGCTGTTGCATGACCTGCTGTGCCAGGTTGGCGGGGATGGCAAAACCGATGCCGATATTGCCACCCCCGCGCGAGAGAATGGCGGCGTTGATGCCCACCAGTTCGCCGCGCAAATTGACCAGCGCGCCGCCCGAGTTGCCGGGGTTGATAGAGGCGTCGGTCTGGATGAAGTCCTGGTAGCTGTCGGCCTGGCCGATGCCACTGCGGCCCAGACCGCTGACGATGCCGGAGGTCACCGTATGGCGCAGGCCGAAGGGGTTGCCGATGGCGACTACGAAGTCCCCCACGCGCAAGCTGTCGGAGTCGCTCAATGACAGAGCCTGCAGGTTGTCGGCCTCGATCCGGATGACGGCGACGTCGGTGGAGGGGTCGGTGCCGATGACGGTGGCCTCGTATTCGCGTTCGTCGGAAAGCGTGACCTTGATTTCGTCGGCACGGTCGATGACGTGGGTGTTGGTGAGGATGTAGCCGTTATCGGCATCCACGATCACACCTGACCCCAGGCTTTGGGATTCACGGTAACGCGGCTCTTGCTGGCCGCGCGGGCCGAAAAAGTGGCGGAAGAAAGGGTCATCCATCAGCGGGTTTTCCACCCGCGAGCGACCTTTGGTGGCGATGTTCACTACCGCCGGGATGGTGTTCTCCAGCATCGGCGCCAGCGTGGGCAACTCATCCTCGCCGGCAGCCATTACCGGCAGGCTGGCCTGGCTGGGCAGGGGTCTGAGTATCAGACAGACCAATAGCGCCAGCGTGAAGGCGGAAATTGCAATGACCCAGCGGTTACGAGCGGTTTCCATCAGCCATTCCTTCGTCGTCATCGATCTCTCCGGCGGTATTGCCGTCATGGCACCTGGCCTTGCGGTATGCCTAATCGTGCGCAGGCGTTACTTAACCCGTCCTGAATGATCCTGCAGCGCAACGGGCGGTGCCTTGCTGAAGTCCAAGTATTGGGTGCTTTCAGGCGGCTTTCAAGCCCTTCTGTGGCTGTTTTCGCTGTTTTTTGGTGCCCCACATATTGTGTTTCAAGCTCTTTGCCACAAGTTGCTGAAATAGTTCGTTTTGTGGATAAGCTGTGAACTATATGTTGCTGAAATATATCAAATTTGCGCACTGATTTAGTGCGCAAATGGTGGTTGACAAAGGGGGGTAAAAGCGCCTAGATTGGCAATTCGCGGCACAAGATGTTGGGGTCGCCGCCCCGGCCAACACCAGCGTGGCCGCCTAATAATAATGCTCGACCAGGGAGAACATTTGGCATGAAACCCGCGCAGCTCAAGGTTGTTCACAAGGCCGTGACCGATATTCCGATTCAGCCCGCCTCCGTGGATATCTGGGACAAGAAATACCGGCTCAAGACCAAATCCGGCGAGGTGATTGACGAGACCGTTGATCACACCTGGCAGCGCGTGGCGCGCGCGCTGGCCGAAGTCGAGACCCCCAAAGCACGCGAACACTGGTATGAGCGCTTCCTGTGGGCGCTGCGCCGTGGCGCGATTCCCGCCGGGCGCATCACGTCCAACGCCGGCGCCCTTGAGCACAAGCCTGCCACTTCCACCATCAACTGCACCGTGTCGGGCACGGTGCGTGATTCCATGAACGGCATTCTGGACAAGGTCCACGAGGCCGGGCTGACGCTCAAGGCCGGCTGCGGCATTGGCTATGAGTTCTCCACCCTGCGCCCGCGCGGCGCCTATGTTTCCGGCGCCGGCGCCTATACCTCCGGGCCGCTGTCCTTCATGGATATTTACGACAAGATGTGCTTCACGGTGTCCTCCGCCGGCGGCCGCCGTGGCGCGCAGATGGGCACCTTTGATGTCAGCCATCCGGACGTGGAGGAGTTCATCGGCGCCAAGCGCGAGGATGGCCG
>SLRW01000048.1 GCA_007130745.1 Gammaproteobacteria bacterium | reverse complement strand
TGAATGGTTGTTCGGATAGTCATGAAAGTCTCTCCTGGTCTCTCCTCTGCAAGGCAACCCCACAGCAGCCTTGGTCTACTGGTTACCGGCAAGCCCCCGGTGCGGGTTCGGTCACGGGTGTTTCTCCAGAGCATCAGCGCAGACAAAACAGACAACACCGGGCACCTGGCCCACTGTCATGTGCGGTTGACTGAATAACTGATCCTGCCCTGTCTCCCTCCCGTTGGCTCGCCGGCCTTTACTTTTGTTCAGGGTTGTTGTCAGAGCTCTTGATGGCTCCGGACCCCAGTATTCAATATACAGACAGCTTGTGCAACCCCGATTTGTGATCCGGCCGCATTGCCGCCTTTACGGCCAGCCGACATCCCGGCCTACAGCGCCTCGCGGGCCTGCCGAAGCTGTTGACACAAATGCCGCGCGCCGTCCACCAGCCGTGGCCCCGGTCGCCCCAGCAGGTCGGCGGGCAAGGCTCTGACCTGGTCGTCACGGACCGCAGCCAGATCCGGCCAGCGCTGCCAGCGCGCCAGCAGTTCGGCGGCCTCCTCCTCGCTGGAGGTCGCGCTCAGAATCACTTGCGGATCGCGGGCCAGCAGGGCTTCCCTGTCCACCCGCGGCGAGGGCGCGGCAAGCTCCGAGAAAATATTCCTGCCGCCGCACAGGGCAATAATCTCGCTGATGAAGTGCCCGCCCCCCACCGTCATCAGCGGCTCATGCCAAACCTCGTAAAACACGCGCAAAGCGGGTGACGTGACCTGGCCATATTCAGCCTGCAGGGCGGCAAGCTGTTCGAGCAGGGCTTCGGCCCGGGCCTCGCCGCCCTCCGCGTGGCCCACCAGCCGGCCTATGCGCTGCATGGTGCGCGCCACCGCCTCCAGGCTGTCGGGGTTACTGCGGAATACGGGAATACCCAAAGATTCCAGTCGCCGTGCCGCGCCGCCCTGCGGCGCACTCGCCCAGGCCAGCACCAGCTCCGGCTCCAGCGCCAGCACCGCCTCTACATCTACCCCCCGGGCACCACCGACGCGGGGTAACTCAAGCGCTGCCGGCGGATAGTCGCTGTAGTCCACGGCGCCCACCAGGGTATCGCCGGCGCCAACGGCAAAGAGCATTTCAGTAAGGTGCGGCGCCAGCGCCACCACCCGACGAGCGGGCGCGTCCAGGCGCACTTCCCGGCCGGTGTCATCGGTCACCACGATTGCGGCGTCTGCCAGCACCGCGCCGGGCGCCATGAACACAAGCGCCAGGACCAGACACAGACCAGTCAACCGACGGCGGACAATGCACAGCACAGGCCGGACGGACATATCAGGCGGCAACGCAAAAACGGCAACGGTAATTCAGACCACCCAGCCCACCAGGGTCATCAGCGCCAGCAGCACCACCCACACCACCAGACTGCGCTCAACCAGCTTCAGCGCCGAATGCACACAATGAACCCCGCACTGGGGGCCCGACTGCCCGGGCTCCAGCCGCAACGCACCACGCCCGGCGGCCGTCAGTACAGCAAGGGTATTGTCATAAAGTGAAGCGCCTGCCCGATCGAGCTGATCACGCCATGCCACCAGCGTATCCTCGAAGCTGCCGGTCAGTGCATAGGCCAGCGCCAGAAGGCGCGCGGGGATCCAGGCCAGAATGCCATGCAGGCGCTCGGCTGCGGCGGCGAAGCTGCCCCCGGTCAGACCGGCTTCATCCGTCGCCGGGGCAGCCTCATAGCCATTATCGCCATCTTCTGATCGGGTATGCGCGTGCGCCTCCACCACCATGCGATACAACAGCGCGCCGGCCGGACCCAGCAGCATGAACCAGAACAGCACACCGAACAGACGGTCATTGGCCTGACCGAGGATGGCATCACGAACGTCGGCGTTGGCTTCTTCTATTTCCTCGCTGTGACTGCCGCTGATTTCGGTGGCCAGCGCCAGTTTATCGGCGGCGTTTACAGTTTCATCCTCGTCAGCCTGCAAGTAATCGCGTGCCTGACGCAGCAGATTGGCCGGCCCCAACGACAGAAACAACACCGCCACCGCCAGCAGGAACACCGGCAGACCGAACAGCAGCAGCGCCAGCAACGACTGCAACACAATCAACAGCAACACCGGCACGCCCAGCACCAGCAACAAGCCCAGCGGCGAGTCCCAGAAGGCCCGCTCGGCCAGGTGTTGCTCAAGCCAGGCGTGATATCGGGCATACCAGTCATGGCGGCGCAACCGCTCCAGTTCCGGCGCCCCCCATTCGGCAAGCAACACGAGCAATACAGAAATAATGGCCATAATCGTCAGTAACTCCCTGGCAATCCGTGTTCGATCATCCCGCTTTATTCTCGACCCGACACCTTCCGCATGCAAGCACCGCGCAACCCGGACCTTGTGTCAGTCTTGCACACGCCGCGCCAGCGCCTGATGCAGGCGGGTCCAATCGAAGACCGGCCCGGGGTCGGTCTTGCGCCCCGGCGCAATATCCGCGTGACCCCTGATGCGCTCCGGGTGGATGGCCGGATAACAGGCCATCAACTGACGGCACAGCTCGGCCAGACGATCGTACTGGACATCGGTATAAGGAATATGGTCCGCGCCCTCAAGTTCGATGCCCACCGAAAAATCATTGCAGCAACTGCGCCCGTCCAGCCGGGACTCGCCGGCATGCCAGGCGCGCCGGCTGAAGGGCACGTACTGCACCAGTTCGCCATCCCGGCGCACCAGCGCATGCGCAGAAACCCGCAGCGCCGCGATCTGCTGAAAATACGGATGCGCGGCGGCATCAAGCTGGCCACTGAAGAGCCGATCAATCCAGGGGCCGCCGAACTCCCCGGGCGGCAGACTGATTCCATGCACAATAATGGCATCAACACTTACCCCGGCCGGGCGCTCGTCACAATGCGGCGAAGGCACCCGGCGCGCATCTTGCAGCCAGCCGGCTCGGTCCACTTGCGCGGGTCGTGACGCCGGCATCAGCGCTCACCCGGCTCCAGCCGGCGTACCAGCACATCCTGATAATCACGGATGCGTTGCACGTAACGCACCGGCTCACTTCCGCGTGCATAGCCATAGCGAGTCGCCTGATAGTACTCGGGCTGGGCCAGCAACGGCAGCGTCTCGCGCAAGTCCGGCCAGCTATGGGGATTACGACCGAGATCACGAGCCAGCATCTGGGCATCACGGAAATGACCCATGCCGATATTATAGACAGCCAGGGTAACCCAGGTCCGGTCGGGTTCTTCTATCTCTTCATCCAGCCAGCGGTACAGGCGCTGCATGTACCTCGCGCCGCCCATGATGCTCTCGCGGGCATCGAGCCGGTTATTCACGCCCATGGCGGCTGCCGTGCGCTGGGTCAGCATCATCATGCCGCGCACCCCGGTGGGGCTGCGGGCATGAGGATCCCAGTGCGATTCCTGATAGGCCTGGGCCGCCAGCAGCGTCCAGTCAAAACCGTAACGCTCACCCGCCTGCTCAAAGATCGGACGGTATTGCGGCAGGCGCTGCTCAATGCGCCGCTGGAAAGCCCGCATGTCGACATAGTCAAAAAGTTCAACAAAGCCGTAGTAGCGCTCCATCACGGCATCCAGGCCGCCATCTCGCTCGAAGCCTCTGAACCAGAGCCGCAGTTCAGCATGCAGTCCGCTGGCAGCCGGCGGCAACACCCAGGCGAAATGATCAGGCTCACCCAGGGAGAACATCACATTAAGCTCGGGGAAGTAGCGGCGATTGATATCCACAATATTGGAATCGGCGATGGTGCAATCAATCTCGCGACGCCACACTGCAGCCAGCATCTGCTCGGTGGTCTGGCCTTGCGCTGCAGCCCACTCCAGACCGGGATGCTCATCGGCCAGGCGCTGCAGGCGGCGCGCATAGGTGGTTCCGGCAGGCACTCGCAGGCTCAGCCCCACCAGCTCTTCGGCTGTTTGCGGGCTGGCGCCGCCCCGCCGGCACACCACCTGCTGCTCGACTTCCTGGTAAACCGGGCCGAAACGGACATTGCTGCCGCGCTCAAGGGTCCGACTGATACCGGCGGCGCCAATATCGGCCTCACCGGCAGCAACTCGCTGCAAAATATCACCCACGCTGCCTGCCAGCTCGTAGCGCACCTCTACCCCCAGATGGGCGGCGAAGGACTCGATCATTTCGTATTCGGGCCCGGCAGGACCATCGCGATCCTCATACCAGGTGGTCGGCGCATTGCGTGTCAGCACGTGCAGTTCACCGCGCTCGCGCAGGTCTGCCAACTGGCCACGGCCCGGGCCCGGATCACAGGCCACCAGAGCAGCCAGCATCAGCCCGGCCATGACAGCGCTCAGAAGGCGCAAGGTTCTGTTATGGTTTCGCATAGATCCAGGGAACCTCTGATCAATTCGTCGCGCCTCAGGCTTTACCAGTGTGTCAGCATCAAGGCGCGACTTTCAGAGCGTATCCCGATACGATGAAAAGACGCAACGCAGAGGCCGGCGCACTGACAAAGCCCCGAAGGGCGGGCTCTGTCGCGCCCATCTGCGGCGTTGCCGCGCCTGGAAAGGGCAACCGGCCTTCCCTGCGCACGGCGCCTTGCAGTTAAACGCGACAGGGCCCGCTGAGACGTGACGAATTGATCAGAGGTTCCTTATCAAGCTCTCAACCAGCCCGGTGCAACCGGGTTATAGATGGACCCGCACACCGTGACTAAAAGCCGAATCTTGCTGCCAGCACCCACAGACATGATGCGCGAACTGATCGCACTGCCTTCGGTCAGCAGCGCACAGCCGTCGCTGGACATGAGCAATATGACTGTGCTGGATCAGCTGCGCAACTGGCTGGATGATCTGGGCTTCACCACCCGCTTGCAGCCCGTCAGCCAGGGGCCGGACAAGGCCAATCTCATCGCCACGCTAGGCGAGGGCAGCGGCGGCCTGGTGCTGGCCGGGCATACCGATACCGTGCCCTGGGACGAGCAGCGCTGGCAGTGTGATCCCTTTGCCGGCGAGGTGCGCGAGGATCGCCTCTACGGGCTGGGCAGCGCCGACATGAAATCCTTCCTCGCCCTGGCCATTCATGCAGCCAGCCGCGTCCGACGCCAGGATTTGAAGCAGCCGCTGATTATCCTGGCCACTGCAGACGAGGAATGCAGCATGGCGGGCGCACGGGCACTGGCCCGGGCCGGCTCGCTGCCTGCCCGCATGGCCATTGTCGGCGAGCCGACCGGACTGCGCCCGGTGCGCCTGCACAAGGGAATCATGATGGAGCGCATCCGGGTCATCGGACGTTCGGGCCATTCCAGCAACCCGGAGCTCGGGCGCAACGCACTGGAAGGCATGCACCAGGTCATTACTGCGCTACTGGCGCTGCGTGCGCAATTAAGCGAACGCTATCACCACCCCGGCTTTGCCGTGCCCTCGCCGACCATGAACCTGGGACATATTCATGGCGGCGACAATCCCAACCGCATCTGTGGCGAGTGTGAGCTGCACCTGGACCTGCGGTTGCTACCAGGTATGGCGATTGAGCAAACCCGAAGCTGGATTCGCGAAGCCGCTGAAAGCGCCCTTGGAGATAGCGGCCTGCGGCTCGATTACAGCCCTCTGTTCGAGGGCACAGCGCCTATGGAAACACCCGCGGACAGCCCGCTTGTAGCCGTAGTCGAGCAGCTTACCGGGCACCCCGCCGGCGGGGTAAATTTCGGCACCGAAGGGCCTTTTTACCGGCAAATGGGCATGGATACCGTCATACTGGGCCCCGGCAATATTGACCAGGCGCACCAGCCGGATGAATATCTGGATCTGAACCAGATGGCGCCCACACTGGAACTGCTAGAATCGCTGATCAGGCATTTTTGTCTGACACCGCATCCGGCACAGACTGGCAGCGCAGGTAAATAACAGGCAGGAAAACATATCCATGGATACGCGGAACACGCCGGAATTCGTTAACTGGCTGCGCAACTCCTCGCCCTACATCCGGGCGCACCGGGGACGCACCTTCGTGGTCTTGCTGCCCGGACAGGCGCTGTTGGATGACAGCCTGCCCGGCCTGGCCCAGGATCTCACCCTGCTCACCCATCTGGGCGTCCGGCTGGTGCTGGTACACGACATTAATAGCCAATTGCAACAGCGGCTGGAGGATGCGGGGCATGAGCTGGCGCAAGCCAACGGCATGCCGGTTACCGACGACACCGTATTACAGTTTGTGCGGGAAATCTGCGGCGGCGCCCGACTGGATCTGGAGGCGGTGTTTTCCAGCGGCCTGGCCACCAGCGCCGTGGCCGGCCCGGGCCTGCGGCTGGTCAGTGGCAACCTGGTCACGGCCCGCCCCCTGGGTATGCGTGATGGTGTGGATCACCAGCACAGCGGTGAGCTCAGACGGGTGGACAGCGATGCCATTCGGGCCCAGCTGGATCTGGGCGCCATGGTGATTCTGTCACCCGTGGGATACTCACCTACCGGCGAGCTGTTTTATCTGGATGCCGGCGAAGTCGCCACCGGAGTGGCGATGGCGCTGCGCGCCGACAAGTTGTTGCTGATGACCGACGGACATACACCGGTAGACGCCGAAGGCAGCGGCCTGGAAGTGATGACGCCGACCGAAGCCGAACAGACCGCCGCCAGCCCGAGCTGCCCAGCAGAACTGCAGCGGCGTCTGAACGATGCCGTGCGGGCCTGCCGCGGTGGCGTACGGCGCGCCCATCTCATCAATCGTCAGCATGATGGCGCGTTGTTACAGGAACTCTACAGCCGCGACGGCATCGGCACCCTGGTGACACACGATGAATACGACGCCGTGCGCACCGCCACGGTCGACGATATCGGCGGTATTCTGCGGTTGATCACGCCGTTGGAGGCCGAGGGTATTCTTGCTCCCCGCTCGCGCGAACAGCTCGAGCTGCTTATAGATGACTTTGTGGTCATGGAACGCGACGGCATGGTGGTCGCCTGCGCCAGCCTGCACGAATTCAGCGAAGCCACGGCCGGGGAAATCGCCTGTGTGGCGGTACACCCGGATTATCGCAGCAACAACCGGGGCGAAGTCCTGCTGCAAATGCTCGAGCTGCGCGCACGTCGGCGCGGACTGCGCCGGCTGTTTGTGCTCACCACACGCACTACCCACTGGTTCCGTGAGCAGGGTTTTGAGCCCGGCCGGCTGGAAGACATTCCGGTGCAGCGTCAGGCACTGTACAACTACCAGCGACGTTCGCGGGTATTGACCAAGTCGCTGGAGCGCTAGTGCGCATCCCACGCCTGTATACACCGGCCGATCTAAGACCTGGCGAGACCACTGAACTCGACGCCCCGACATCCCGGCGTTTGCTGCGGGTATTGCGCCTGCGTGACGGGGCGCCTCTGGTGCTGTTCAACGGTGACGGCAAGGACTACCCGGCCCTCCTGCATGTCAGGGGGCGCGACCAGGCCCGGGCCGAAGTGCAGGAATGCCGGGGCAATCACAGCGAATCCCCCCTGCACATCAGCTTGCTGCAGGGGGTTTCACGTGGTGAGCGCATGGACTACACCCTGCAAAAAGCCGTGGAACTGGGGGTGAAGGCCGTATATCCGCTATTCTGCGAGCGCAGTGTGGTGCGCCTGGATAGCAAAAGGGCCGACAAGCGGCTGCACCACTGGCAGGGTGTCGTGATCAGCGCCTGCGAGCAATCCGGGCGCAGCCGCATCCCGGAACTGCACCCGCTTCGCAGCCTGGACGCAGCCCTGCAGGACTTGCCTCAAGGGCAACGCCTGCTGCCGCAACCCGGCAGCCCGGAGGGGCTGGCCGCGATGCCAACCAGCGCCGAACTGGTGTTGCTTGTCGGCCCGGAAGGCGGATTGAGCGAGGCTGAAGTTGAACGGGCGCGGGCGACGCAGTTCCGGTGTATCCATCTGGGCCCACGTATACTTCGAACCGAAACCGCAGGGGTGGCGACACTGGCGGCCCTGCAGGCACTGTGGGGCGATCTGCGCTAGGTGCTTTTCAACACGCCTCAGGCCGCCTCAAGGAGCTCGGCCAGCGTTTTCTCGATGAATTCCATGTTTGGAATCAGTGCTTCGGCATTGGCGATAAACACACGGCACAGTACCGGCGAATCGGCCTCCGGTTCCTGACGGTCATCGTGGGTAAGAATAGTGGCATCCACACGTACCAGATGGGGATGGCCTTCGGTCACCACCCCGAGACTGACCAGATCACTGGCTCCCATGATGCAGTTGAGAATGGCCACACGCGCGCGCGGATTGAGTTCCGCCGGACGCCCTCCGCGGCGCATGCCTTCGAAGCTGATCACCGGCACTTGCTTGTCCTGCCAGGTCATCTCACCAAGCAACCAGTCCGGCTGCTTGCCTTGCAACGGGCGAGGCTGGCTGAAACCCACCACTTCGGCCACGATGGCATTGGGCAGCAGCAGGCGTGTCCCGTCCAGTGGCAACAGCAGACTGTAGACTTCCTCAATAGCCATGCATGCAACTCCCCGAATCCCGTGATGACCGACAGGCAGCGATTGCCGCCAATGCGCCCCCGATCATACTCATGACCACCCTGTCTGGCTCTGCTGATCAGCGCGGCCCAGTACTTCGTGAATGGTCTCAAGCAACTCGGTTTCCTGGTAAGGCTTGCCGAGATACTCGTCCACGCCGATATCCAGCGCCCGCTGGCGATGTTTCTCACCCACGCGCGAAGTAATCATGATAATCGGAATGCTCTTGAGCTGCTCGTCACCCTTGATATGGGTGGCTACCTCGAAACCATCCATGCGCGGCATTTCGATATCCAGCAGCATGATGTCCGGGCGCGTATCCTGCAGCTGTGCCAGGGCATCCACACCATCCTTGGCCGTCAGCGCCTGCATCCCCTGGCGCTCGAGCAGACGTGTGGTTACACGGCGCACGGTAATGGAATCGTCGACCACCATGACCACGGTCTGGCGCTGCTCTTCCTCTTCGGGTTCTTCCCAGGCCGGTGCGGCTGCTTCGACTTCTGCTTCATGGCCTTCAGTTTCCTCGGCTTCGCGACTGATGCGCGCCACAAATCCGGTACGCACCAGTGCGCCCAGATCGAGAATGACCACCACGCTGCCGTCACCAAGGATGGTGGCGCCCGCAATGCCACGTATGCCGCTGACCTGCGGCCCGACTGATTTCACTACCGTCTCGCGACTGCCGATGATGCTGTCGACTGCCAGCGCAGCGAGATAATCACCTGCCCGGACCAACAACAGCGGGATGCGGTTCTGCCCCTTCTCCGGCTCCGGCATGTGCTCACGCCCCAGCAGGGAAGACAGGCCGCGAACCTCGTAGCGTTCGCCTGCATACTCGTGGAAGCTCATTTCGCCGGTGAGATATTCCCTGACCTGTTCGGTGGGTACGCGCACCACCCCTTCAATACCTACCATCGGCACCGCGTAGGTTTCCCCCGCCGCGCTGACCAGCAGGGTCTGACTGATGGCCAGGGTAAAGGGCAGGCGAACCGTAAAAATCGTGCCCTTGCCTACGGTAGAGTCGATTTCCAGACTGCCACCTAGCTGCTTGATCTCGGCGTCCACCACGTCCATGCCCACACCACGGCCGGCCACCTGGGTAACCTCCTTGGCGGTACTGAAACCGGGCTCGAGAATGAACTGCATGATGTCTGAATCGTTGAGTTTGGCGCCTTCGCTGGTTAACCCCCGCTCAATAGCCTTGCGGCGTATCGCTTCCAGATTAAGCCCCGCGCCGTCGTCACTGACCTGCACCACCACTTCCGAGCCTTCACGACGCAAGCTCATGCGGATTTCGCCTTCCACCGGCTTGCCCAGTCGCTCGCGCTCGTCCGGCTCTTCCAGCCCGTGACTGATGGCGTTACGCAACATATGCTCCAGCGGCGCCAGCATGCGCTCCATTACGGAACGATCAAGTTCAGCCTGGTCACCTTCCACCACCAGTTTGGCCGGCTTGGCCAGCTCGGCACTGGTCTGGCGCACAATCCGGCGCAAACGAGGCGTCTGGCCTGAGAAGGGCACCATACGGGTCCGCATCAGAGAATCCTGCAGATCCGTGGTCACCCTGGACTGCTGCAGCAACAGGGTCTCGGACTCACGTCGCAGGTCATCGACCAGCTCGTGCACACTCTCAAGGTCAGCCACCGACTCGACCAGCGCCCGGGAGAGCTGCTGGACGTGGGTGTAGCGATCCATCTCAAGCGGGTCAAAATCCTCCTCGCTTGATGGACCGCCCTCTTTCTCGTGGCGATACAGAATCTGGGCCTCGGTTTCCAACTCAAGATCACGCAGCTGATTACGCAGGCGCACAATGGTCTGGGCCAGCTCGTTGATATTGAAGCCCAGCGCGGTGATCTGCTGCTCCAGACGACCGTGGTAGATGTTCACCTCGCCGGCCTGATTGAGCAGGGTATCGAGCAGATCGGCGGAGACCCGCATCATTTCCTGGCTGGCGCCGCGGCTCGCCGGAGCACGACTCTCTTTGGCAGCCGATTCCGGCTCAGCATCTGGCCTGGCCTTGCTTTCCACCGCCGCCTTGTCGGCCGCCGCAGGCTTGTCCTTTTTCTTCGGCGCCGGTTTTTCTGCCGCTTTCTGCTCTGTCTTGTCTTCGGCAGTCTTGTCTTCG
>SLRW01000151.1 GCA_007130745.1 Gammaproteobacteria bacterium | reverse complement strand
GGGTGTCATACCATTCGTCGGGGAGTGAAGGGGTGACCGGCATATGCCCGCGCAGGCTCAGTTGCAGGCGGCAATGCCAGTGGCCGAAATTGGGGAAGGTGACAATGCTTTCGCGGCCGATACGCAGCATTTCCTCGAGCAGAAGATCAGGCCGTTGCACCACCTGCAGGGCCTGGGTCAGCACCACATAATCGAATGAATCGGTGGCGAAGGCATCGAGGCCGCGATCAAGGTCCATGCGGATGACATTCACGTCGGATTCGATACAGCGCACGATGTTGTCGGCATCAATTTCCAGGCCGTAACCGGTCACCTCGCGGGTATCGCGCAGGTGACGCAACAGCGTGCCATCACCGCAACCAAGATCCAGCACCCTGGAGCCAGGGCGGATCCAGCGGGCAATCATGGCCAGGTCGGGGCGAAGCGAGTAGTCAGTCATGGCCGCCGCCCTCCCGGGCAACCCGGTCAAGATACGTGCCGAGGATGCGCACATAATCGGGGATGGGCATGAGAAAATCGTCATGGCCCAGGCTGGAGCTGATTTCGGCGTAGGTCACCCGGCGATCGGCGTCCATCAAGGCCTTTACGATCTCGTGTGAACGGGCCGGGGCAAAGCGCCAGTCACTGCTGAATGACAACACCAGAAAACGACTGTGGCTGTCGCGAAAGGCGGCGGCGAGGTCGCCGTCCGTATCCTGCGCGGGGTCGAAATAATCCAGCGCCTTGGTCATCAGCAGATAAGTATTGGCATCAAAGCGATCGACGAAAGAGTGCCCCTGATAGCGCAGGTAACTTTCTACCTCGAATTCTACATCGTAGCCGAAGGACAGCTTGCCTTCGCGCAGCTCACGGCCGAATTTGGCGCGCATAGAGCCTTCCGACAGATAGGTAACATGCCCGAGCATGCGCGCCAGGGCCAGCCCCCGACGCGGGCTGACGCCATTTTCCAGGTAATAGCCGTCGCGAAAATCCGGGTCGCTCATGATCGCCTGGCGGGCAATTTCGTTGAAGGCGATATTTTGTGCCGACAATTTGGGTGCGGCGGCGATCACCAGCGCATGACGGATGCGTTCACTGTAATCGATGGCCCATTGCATGACCTGCATGCCACCCAGGCTGCCGCCGGCCACTGCAGCCCATTGATCGATGCCCAGGGCATCGGCGAGGCGCGCCTGGCTCTGGACCCAGTCGCGCACCGTGACCACAGGGAAATCCGGTCCGTAATAGCGACCGGTTTCGGGGTTGATGCTGGCCGGGCCGGTCGAGCCCCTGCAGCCGCCGATATTATTGGGGCAGACGACAAAAAAACGGTTGGTGTCGATGGCCTTGCCGGGGCCTATACATTTGTCCCACCAGCCCGGCTTGCGATCATCCGCACTGTGGTAGCCGGCGGCATGATGGTCACCGGAGAGGGCGTGACAGATCAGGATGGCATTGGAGCGATCGCTGTTGAGCCTGCCGTAGGTCTCGTAGACCAGATCATAGGCAGGCAGGCTGCGTCCGCAGTCAAGCGCCAGCGGCTGGTCAAAATGCAGCGTCTCGGGCGTGACAATGCCAACTGAATCTGTGGACGGGGTCTGGGCCATGGCATCCCTGGTGTGTTTGCGCATCCGGCGCACAAAGCCCGGGCGGACAAGGCATCAGAGTCTACTGGGCGCCTGCTGCGGCGCGCAACCCCGCGCCGGGGTGTTGTCTTGCCAGGGCGCGCTGATCCATGCATGGCGCCACGGTGGGCTCTGTAGCGTCCCCCTATAACACCGGCAGGGTGAAGGGGTAGGCCAGCATGCGTATGACCACCAGGGCGATCAGCACCAATAGCGGGGACAGGTCAAGGCCGCTGGTGGCGGGGAGTAATCGTCGTGCCGGTGCGAGCACGGGGGCGTTGAGCTGGTAGAGCAGGCTCAGCCCCGGGTGCCGTGCCCCCGGGTTAATCCAACTGATGATGATCTGGACGAAAATGGTGATGGTGAATAGCAGGCTGGTCAGGACCACCAACTCGGCCAGCGCCGCCGGCAACAACCATTCAAGCGGGATCTCCTGGCTGCGCAACAGCAGCACGCTGACATACATCACCACCTGAAGGACAAGCATGAGCAACAGTGCCGGGGCATCAATGCGCCGGCTGGAAGGCAGCAACAGGCGCAGGGGGCGCAGCAGGGGCTCGGTGACCTGCACCAGGAACAGGCTGATGGGGTTGTGGTAGTCCGCGTTGGCCCATTGCAGAAGGAAGCGCAGCAGCAGCGCCAGGATCACCAGCCGAAAGGCGGTGACCATCAAAAAATTCAGCGGGTTGAGCCAGTAGTCAGCACCCATCAGTGATCTCCGGCAGTATCAGCAAGTTCGCCCGCGCGGACGTGGGCGGCGGCGGTGGCCCTGGCCACGAGTTCGCGCAAGCCGCCGGCCTCCAGGGTGGCGATGCCACGCTCGGTGGTGCCGCCGGGCGAGGTGACGCGCCGGCGCAGGGTGGCTGGATCCTCGCCGCTTTCAAGGGTCATGCGTGCCGCACCCAAAGCCGTCTGGTGCGCGAGCCGGGCCGCGGTTTCGGCGGGTAGCCCGAGTTGTTCGCCGGCTATGCTCAACGCTTCTATGAACAGGAAAAAATAGGCCGGACCGCTGCCCGAGATCGCGGTGACAATATCCAGATCGGTTTCTTTATCTACCCACAAGGTGATGCCGGCGGTGCCGAGTATGTGCTCGGC
>SLRW01000058.1 GCA_007130745.1 Gammaproteobacteria bacterium | reverse complement strand
TGTGGCGACTGTGCGGCTTTCCAGGCCAGCGCATGCTCGCGACCACCACCACCAATAACCAGAACCTTCATCCATCACTCCTGTGGGCTGTGACGCAAAAGAATATTAACCATGAAGAGCACGAAGAACATGAAGGAAAACCGACACTAAAAAGGGAAACACAAATCATTACCGTAATTGGTCAGGCGGTCGCTCGTTTATGCGTCATCAAATCATTCCGCCCTGTCTTCTTCATGCTCTTCGTGCTCTTCATGGTTATAGATTTTGGGTTATTCTAATGCCGGAAATGTCGCATGCCGGTAAAGACCATCGCCAGGTCGTGTTCATCGGCGGCGGCGATGACCTCGTCGTCGCGCATGGAACCGCCGGGCTGGATGACAGCGGTGATGCCGGCTTCGGCGGCCGCATCAATGCCGTCACGGAAGGGGAAAAAGGCGTCCGAGGCCATCACTGCGCCCCTGACTTCCAGACCCTCGTCAGCGGCCTTGATACCGGCGATGCGGGCGCTGTAGACGCGACTCATCTGGCCGGCGCCGACGCCGACGGTGGCGCCGTCACGGCCGTAGACGATGGCGTTGGATTTTACAAAACGCGCCACCCGCCAGGTGAATTGAAGATCCTGCAACTCCTGTGCGGTGGGGGCGCGTTTGCTGACCACGCGTAACTCATCCTCGCCCGCGATCGTCAGGTCACGTTCCTGCACCAGCACGCCGCCATTGACGGCGCGCAGTTCCAGTTCGGTCTGGCGTTCATCGGCCCACTCGCCACTGGCCAGCACCCGCACATTGGGTTTGGAGGAAAACACTTTCAGCGCCTCGGGCTCCACGATGGGGGCGATCACCACTTCCACAAATTGCCGGTCGACAATGGCTTGCGCGGTGGCGGCATGCAGCGGCCGATTGAAGGCGATAATGCCACCGAAGGCCGAGGTCGGATCGGTGGCGAAGGCGCGATCATAGGCTGCGGTCAGGTCGTCACCGACAGCCACGCCGCAAGGATTGGCGTGCTTGACGATGACGCAGGCCGGATCATCGAAGGTGCGGACACATTCGAGCGCCGCGTCGGTGTCGGCAATATTGTTGAAAGACAATGCCTTGCCCTGCAATTGATCGGCGGTGCTGACCGAGGCTTCCGGGCATTGCAGATCGGTATAGAAAGCGGCTTGCTGATGCGGGTTTTCGCCATAGCGCATGGTCTGCTGGCGGTGCCACTGTCGGTTGAGGGTGCGCGGGAACAACGATTGGCTGGCGTCCGCTTCCAGGCTGCCCAGCCAGGAGGCAATGGCGCCATCGTAACGCGCGGTGTGTTCGAAGGTCTTGCAGGCCAGCTCGAAACGCCTCTGTTGGCTGATTTCGCCGGCGGATTTCAGCTCCGTCAGCACCGGAGTGTAATCCGCCGGGTCGGTCACTACGCTGACGCGTGTGTGGTTTTTGGCCGCCGCGCGCAGCATGGCAGGCCCGCCAATGTCGATGTTCTCGATGGCGGTTTCCAGGGTGCAATCGGAGCGCGCCACGGTGTGCTCAAAGGGGTAGAGATTCACCACCAGCAGATCGATGGGTTCAATGCCGTGTTCAGCCATCACCTCGTCATCGGTAAGCTCGCGGCCAAGCAATCCACCGTGGATTTTCGGGTGCAGGGTTTTGACCCGGCCATCCATAATCTCCGGAAAGCCGGTGATGTCGGTAACATCGATGACTTCGATGTTCTCCTGGCGCAGCAGTTTTGCCGTGCCGCCGGTGGAGAGAATTTGCACGCCCAACTGTTCAAGGCCGCGGGCGAAATCCACCACGCCGTGTTTGTCGGAAACGCTGATCAGGGCGCGTTGCACCTTGCTCATTTATGATCTCCCGCGGGTCGTGAGCTTAATCTGCCCAGCATGTCGGGCAAAGACGGCATTCTAGCAGGATAAGGCGGCCGGGTGCGGGGCAGAAATGACACCTCAAACAGCCTTGCTCGGCGCACGGCGCCTTGCAGGTGAACTCGACAGGGCTCGCTTCAGACGCGACGAATTGATCAGCGGTTTCTAGAATTTCTGTTTCGCCAGCCACGGAATCATGCGTTCAAAGGCGCGTTCGATGTCTTCCATGGAGGCGGAATAGCTTAGCCGGATAGAATTGGGGCAGGAGTCGCCAAAGGCATCACCCGGCACCACGCAGACGCCGGTTTCTTCCAGCATTCGAATGGCGAGGCTGGTGCCATCGGTATTGGGTGGCAGCGAGGGCAGCATATAAAAGGCGCCCTGGGGCCAGTAGCCTGTCAGGTGCGGGCTTTCGCCCACCAGTTGCACCACGCGGTCGCGCCGCCGGCGGTATTCATCCACCATTTCGTCGATGCAGGAGCGGTCTCCGCGCAGGGCGGCGACGCCTGCCCACTGCGCCGGGGTGCTGGCCACCGAGGTGGTGAACATGTGATAGCGGCGCAGTTTCTTGATTGCGCCCTGGCTGGAGATGATCCAGCCCACCCGCAGCCCCGGCATGGCAAAGGTCTTGGAGAAACTGCTGACGGCCATGACGTGGTCCAGGTCCGAGGTGCAGCGAATGACGCTGGGGTATTCCATGTCATCCAGTACCAGATGGTCATAAACCTCGTCGGAGAAGACATAGACGCCGCGGTAGGCCGCTTCCTGCACAATCGCTTCCACCGCTTCTTTGGGCATCACCGCGCCGGTGGGGTTGGCCGGGGAATTGAGGACGATGCCGAAGG
>SLRW01000142.1 GCA_007130745.1 Gammaproteobacteria bacterium | reverse complement strand
CGTAAAGCTGTTCGGCACGACGGCGAAAGGACTCCACCATCGTCTGTGCGACCTGGTTGAAGACCGGACCCAGCGCCAGGTTAAGAATGCCGCCGGAAATTTCGAACTCGAGCAAATAATCTACCCGGCAGCGCTGCTCCCCCAGAGCATGAAAATCCCAGATGCCCCGCAACGAGCGAAAAGGCCCCTTTTCCAGCTCCACCTCGATGCGCTCGCCGGGCACCATCCGGTTGCGCGTGGTGAAGGCCTTGCTCAGGCCCTTGCCGGCCATGACCAGCGTGGCCCGCATACTGGTGTCGGTCTGCTCGTGCACCTGCGCCTCGACGCACCAGGGCAGGAATTCCGGGTAAGCGCCCACGTCATTGACCAGGTCATAAATTTGTTGCGCACTGAATGGCAACTCAATGCTGCGTTTGATCCGCTTCACATAAATTCCTTATTAATCAGTTCTGAAACACGCCAATGGCATTGAGGAACACGGCCAGCACCGCCACCGGCGTGATATACCGGATCACAAAACGCCAGGCCGGATACACCCAGGCCGGCGCGCCCTCAAGCTCCTCGGCCGAAACCTTGCGCGATACCACCCAGCCGGCAAACAGGGCAATAAACAGCCCCCCCAAGGGCAACATGATATTCGCCGTGAGGCTATCCAGCACATCGAAGAAGGTCATATCAAAAAGGGTGTAGCCGGACCAGGTATTGAACGACAACACCGAGCCAATCCCCAGCAGCCAGATACCACCGCCGGCCAGCAACGAAGCGCTGACGCGGCTCAGGTTGATGCGCTCCACCAGCCAGGTCACGATCGGCTCCATCAACGAAATCGCCGAAGTCCAGGCACCAAACACCAGCAGCACAAAAAACACCGTGGCAAAGAAGCTGCCGTATGGCATCTGACCAAAGGCCAGCGGCAAGGTCAGGAAGACCAGCCCCGGACCGGCGGAAGGCTCCAGCATGCTACCGAAAACAATGGGGAAAATCGCCAGGCCGGCCAGCACCGCCACCAGGGTATCGGTCAGGGCGATAACGACCGCACTGCCGGGGATAGAAGCCTTCGAGGGCAGATAGGAGCCGTAAATCATGATCGCCCCCATGCCCAGGCTGAGAGTAAAGAAAGCCTGGCCCATGGCAGCCAGTACGCCGGCGGTGCCCAGCGCGCCAAAATCGGGACGGAACAGAAACTCCACCGCGCGCTCGAAATCGCCTATCTGCATACCGTAGCCCACCATCACCAGCAACAGCACAAACAGCGCCGGCATCAGGATGCGCACGGCCTTCTCCAGACCGTGGCGCACCCCGCGAATGGTTACCGCTACGGTCATCCCCATAAACAGCGTATGCCAACCCAGCAACAACCACGGATTGGCGGTGAGACGATCAAACATCACCTCACTCTGGATTTCAGTCATGCCGGCAAACAGGCCACGCGCGGCATTGGGTACATAGGCCAGCGCCCAGCCCGCGACCACGCTGTAAAAAGACAGGATAAACACCCCGGTGACAATGCCCATCAGACCGGCATACTGCCAGACGGTACTGCGGCCTTCGTCCTCCGCCACTGCCTTGAGCGAGTCCATGGGGTTGCGTCGTCCGCGGCGACCCGTGAGCACCTCGGACATCATGATGGGCAGGCCGATCAGCAGCACACAGGCCAAATAGACAATGACAAAGGCCCCGCCACCGTTTTCACCGGCCATGTAGGGGAAACGCCAGATATTACCCAGCCCCACCGCCGAACCGGTGGCCGCCAGAATAAATGCCAGCCGGGTCGACCACTCTCCATGCACTGAACTGCGCGTGCTGTTCATGCCTGCCTCCCCTGTGTACTCATCGCGCAGCGGTCATCGCCGCCGTCATTATTGGAGCAAATAAAGCGCTGATTCTATAACCCCCACCCCGTTTCACCAAACCACCCCCACTTAAAACTTAAACACTTAAACACTTAAAACGCCCACCGGACAGGCGAAGCCAGTCCGGCGGGTATGTATAATCGCCCCCATGAGCAAGGCAGCCAACAAGAAAACACCCGACGCCACCATCACCGTCAACAAGAAAGCCCGGCACGACTTTTTTATCGAAGACACCTTCGAGGCGGGGCTTGCGCTTGATGGCTGGGAGGTCAAGGCTCTGCGCGCGGGACGGGCCCAGTTGCAGGACGCCTATGTCACCCTGAAGAAGGGCGAGGCCTGGCTGCTTGGTGGGCACATCCCCCCGCTACCCTCGGCATCCACCCACGTGCGGCCCGATCCCCACCGCACCCGCAAGCTGCTGCTGCACCGGCGCGAGATTGATCAACTGATCGGCGCGGTGGACCGCAAGGGCTATGCTGTGGTGCCGCTAAAGCTTTACTGGAAACGTGGTAACGCCAAGCTTGAAATCGGCCTGGCCAAGGGCAAGAAGCAGCACGACAAGCGCGCGGTGGAAAAGGAACGTGACTGGCAGCGCGAGAAGGCAAGAGTACTCAAGACCCATAACTAACTGAGAACGACCTCACGAACGGTTTCGTACTCAGTCACTTCGCCATACAAGCCAATCGCCGATCGCCAACGCATCCAGCCCCATCGACTTCAAAGTGGCAATGGCGTCATCCGGCGTTTCAACCATTGGTTCTCCATACCCGTTGAGCGAGGTATTCAAAACCACCGGAACGCCCGTACGCCTGCGGAATTCTGAAATGAGGCGATAATAACGGGGCTCTACT
>SLRW01000089.1 GCA_007130745.1 Gammaproteobacteria bacterium | reverse complement strand
CGAAAAACAGCACATCACCGGGGGCAAAGTCCGGCCGCACCCAGGCCTCGCGTAACTCGGGAGTCTCATCAATCATTTCCTGGGCGACAACCCATGGCATTTCGGCACTGTGGGTGCCGGTGTCAACAATCCGGCCCAGCTGACGGGCGATAATATCCATGCCCGGCGCCTGCTTTCCGCAATGGGACAGGGACATCCAGGCATTGATGGTGCGGATGCCTTCTCCCTGTTCCAGGAAGCGCCCATCCTGATGCCAGCCGGCAAGTTTGAGGTCCGGCTCCACGCGACGCAACACACCTTTTTTGGCTGACAGCAGGGGATGTTCACCCAGATAGTCCCCGATCGTATCCAGAACGCCTGTGCGGGCATAGGTATCCATCAGCAAGGCCAGCATACGGGGCGAGTCCGCAGTAAACACCCCCTGGGCCTGGCGCGTCCATTTGCGGGCGTAATCATTCTCGGAGAGCGTGGTGATGTCGGGATTTTCGCGGAACCAGGGCGAAGTCTGTTCCGGCGGGGTGCCTGCGCGCCAGGCATCGTGCATGGCCATGGCCTGATCAATGCCCTCGCGCAGAACCGTCACTCGTTCCGGGGGCACCAGCCCCCGAACCAGCAGCGCGCCGTGGTGGCCCACGGCGCTGGCCAGCGTTTGCATGTCGAGCTGTGCGGGGCTGATCTCAACCAGCCCGTGCCCATGGTTCGGAAACAGGTCGGGGCTGCCGGGAGGCCATGTGGCAAGTGCCGGTTCACGACTGAACGATTCCGCAGCCGCCTGACGCAGTTGAACCAGGCGTTCTTCAATCGCCACTGTGGGTTGCTGCCTCCAGGTCTGCCAGGTTTCCCTGAGGGCCTCTACAGACCCCTCCGGGCGACGCTGGGATGCTGCCGCCCCGGCGTGCTCGTCCTTTGTTGCTGGCGTGTTCATTCTATGCATTCGCCTGGCCGCCGTCTGTGCTGGATTGCTTGAGTGCACCCGCTACGTCATCCCGACCTGCACGCCAGGATCAATGCGCAAGCGCGCACCTTCGCTCATATTGAATGGCATTCGGCAAAGGGTCAACGGTAATGCAGCAGCCGGTTGATGCAGATCAGATCCAAAGCTGTATGGCTGTGGATAGCCCCTTAAGGTTTCTGGCAGATACTTATAGCCAGTCCGGATTTTTTGAGGGCAGCCTGCCCGGCAGTTGAGCAGACCAGTTTAAGTGGTGGCTGGATATTGTTCCCGGCTATCAGCCACCGGAGTCCGGGTGCCACCATAGGTCGTTACATCGCCCGGGCTCACTGCAGAATTTCTCGTGGGCTTGTTGAGGATCCGGGGGGATAGTCAATTTTGTACGGGCATAGGCTCCGGTTAAATTCTTGATGAAGCGTTGCAGATCCAGTGGTTCTGTGATGGCAGTGTAAAGTTCCTTGATTTCAGGCGCGTTGAGTACAACGCGCGCATAGTTTATCTGCACCTGGAACTGGTCATCTTCGACATGGGGAATAAGCGGGTTAAAAACGCTCGGGAAATTCTCTTGTCTGGGCCGGCTGTCCACTGGCGACACCATGGCCGCCAGCCATACCGTGGGCAGGGGTTTTTTATGCCCGGGCCGCCGTGGCTGCCAATGCAGCGTCGGCGTGGTTTCGAAGCGTGCGACGAGGGGGTGTGCCAGGCCGAAAGTGTCAAGGAGGTACCAGTCGGGGCCTAGTGAATACCCTTGCAAACCAAGGGCACGGGCCGCGATCCCGGGCACACGCACAAATGGTCCCGGTTGCACCGGTTCTATACGTACGAATCTCATGCCCAGGCCGGCATCAGCATGGAACCCTCGCTCATTGTTGAGGCGACGCATTATTCCAGAATCCTCTCTCCATCCACGACTTTCAGGAAGTACGTGAGAGTGCATCGGCAGGACAAAACGGTCGAAAATCCGCGGATCACCCGCCTGGGGCGGGCGCAGGAACAGCGCGCACGCCAGTGCCCAGGGAATGAGCAGGGCGGCTGCCGCATGTGCTTTGGTCATGGGCACAACCGCCACCGGCATGATCAGCGTATAAACTGCGGGTATCAGAAGGCGCGCATGCAGCCAGTCGCCCCCTACGTTGATGATATAAATTGCATGCAATAACCCGCATACAAGGAATACTGTAACCACCAGCAGAGCGCGCGACGCTTGATGGCGCCAGAGACTGATGAGCATGGGGAGATAGCCCCCGACCAGGATTATTGCCAGCGCCAGCCACAGCCAGTAGGGGTTGGCGAAATCGAGCAGGTACAGCCAGCCATCGTTCCAGTAGCGTTGGTCGGCGTCTTTGGCTAATGCCGGGTTGGGGACCAGGCTGCCGTAATAGCCCATACGAAAAATCTGGTAGAGCACGGGTAGCAAGCCGGCCGCCACAAGGGTGCCGAGGCGTCCTTGCCAGTGGTCTTCACGCCACTGGGCAAGTAGTACGGTGGCGATAAACAGGGCGCTGAACAGGGCCAGCTCAGGGCGGATCAACCAGCCCAGCCCCAGCAATACAGCGCTTGCGGCAGTCAACCGCGTTTCTCGGCTTGCCCAGCTCCCGAGTACCAGCAGGCAGGCGCCCAGCCAGCCGACGACCAGCCCGGTTTCCATGCCGCTACTGGCAAAACGCCAGACGGCAAGAGTTGAAACCGGGACCAGGATACCGAAAGGCACAAGCAGAGCGCGAGGCTGATACAGGCGTACCAGCTTGCCGGCGCCGAGTATGGCCATCAAAAGCCCGAAAATACACAAGCCGATGCCGAGTAATACGGCTATCCATTCGAGTCGAAGGGGGATGACCAGATCGGCCGCCGCCAGTAAAGCGACCCATATAACGCTGCTGAAGGCTTCAACCCGCTCGCCGATATTGAATACCGGGCCATTGCCGCTGGTGATCTGGTCGACAATCCGCAGGAAGATGAATCCATCATCGGCAATCCAGCGGTTTTGCCAGGCGAGCACGGCAAAAATCACCAGAGGAACTGTCAGCAGGGCTACTTGCAGCAGCGACTTGTTGCGCACTATGTGATCACGCATCTGTCCCGGCCATGATGGGTTCTGCACACCAGGATCCTCTTTACGGGCCTCAATCGGCCTGTTCCTCTATTTCTTCCGGATTATGCGGGATGCCCCGGCATAGGAAGTGCGAATGAAAGCGTGGGCAATTGATCGTCTTTGGATCATATGGCTTGTCGGGTCATTTCGACTACCCGCTGTAGTTGTTTGTCTCGGTACTGGCAGTTGTTCTGCTAGCTCCAGGCACCGTTCCGGCGAAACTGACGATGCCCCGTTGTGTAATAACGGGCGGTTGCTACCCCAGGCCCAGGCGCCGTTTCAGGATCAGCCAGAGCATCTGGGATCCGGTGCGCAAGATGTCGGTAATGCCTCTGGAGTGTTTTGAGACACCACCGATTCTTGGTCTGTAGGTTACCGGTATTTCGATTATTTTGCCGTTACTTTGCAGCATTTCCACCATCATTTCCGGCGAAAAGGCCGGCCCGGTTTCATGCAATCGTTCACGCATGCCGACATAGGCGTCTTTCCAGATGCCGCGATAGGTGCATCCCAGATCGGTAAACCGGGGCTCCTGGCCTATCCACAGCAGTTGCAGCACCTTGGCCGCGAGCACGTTGCCCCAGCGCAGGAAGAAGTCCATGTTGGCGCCTTGCTCGATCATTTGCCGGGTGGTGCGTGTGCCAATCACCATGTCGGCATCCTTCAGGTATTCCAGGATTTTCGGCAGGTCGTCGGGGGAGAACGACGCGTCGGCCTCGACCAGGATCAGTATGTCACCACTGGCTTCATCCATGGCGACCTTGAGGGCTTCGCCATAACCGGAAAAACTGCGGGAAAGAACCTGCGCACCATGTGCCCTGGCAATCTCGGCGGTACGATCGCTGGATTCATTATCAGCGACGACGATTTCATCGACCAGACCCGAGAATTCCTCCAGTACATGGCCGATGGAAGCAGCTTCCTCATAGGCCGGGATGACCAGGCTGGTGCGATACTCGTGGAAATGGGTCTTGCGGTAGAGATAGGTGGCGCCACGGTAGTCGGTGGGCGTATTGATGTTGCTGTAGCCGCCGCTCAGGGCAACCGCATGCACGCCGCCAATTTCCCGCGCCATGAGATCGAGAGTGTCGGTGAGTTCAACCCGGCCGCTGCGTTCTGAGGCAGGCGTACGTTCGATGAACTCAAAGATCCGCGGGGTAAAAACGTAGGAGCCGCAACCCAGAAAGTTGTTGGTTACCACCCGGGGTTTTTCAGTCAGGGAGGTGATGCGAGTATCGTCGATTTCGACCGCGTAATTGCGCTTGATCAGGGTGGTGTCACCGGTAATCTTGATGCCGCAAAGGGCGTTGTAATCTTCAGCCGGTGGCTGTCTGAAGCGCTCGTGATTAGTGTTGAGATAGAGTTCGTCGCCGAGAATCACGGGGAAGGGCCCGTGGATGCGGTCACGGATCTGATAGAGACCACGCGCGAGACCGGCCTCGACGTTGAGGCACTCGACATACTCCAGGTGCAGTCCCAGCTGGCTGCCGTCTCCAAAAGCCGCCTGAATCTGCTCACCCAGGTGGCCGATAATAATGATTACGCGCCGCACACCGAGCTGATCACGCATAATCTCCAGATTACGCTGCAACAGCGATTTTCCGCCGATCTCCAGCAGGGGCTTGGCCGTGTTCCCGGTGTAGGGATGCAAACGCAGGCCGGCTCCGGCGGCGGGAATGACTCCTGTGTCGTACATGGACAGTATCCGGCAGCGACAGGCGGCTCAATCTAGCAGAGAAGGTTAACAGTACTCAAGGCGCTCTGGTGTTGGACCTGGCACTTTGTTGCAATACGGCCAACCCCGTGATTGAATCAAGTGTTTCCCTCGCCTCAGGCAGTGCATGCTCATGACGCTTTCCGTGGTCATTCCGGTATACGGTGCCTGGCCGGCTGAGCGGGTTATTTCGGCCGTCACGCCGCTGGCGCCGGCAGAGATTCTGGTGGTCGACTCCGGCCCGGGCACGACGGCGGTTCCCGAGCATCCGGACGTCCGCGTGATCCGCCCGGAGAAGCGCGCCTGGCCGGGAGCCTCCAGGAATATCGGCTGGCGGGCGGCGCGTGGTGACTACGTGTTATTTGTGGATGCCGATGTGGTGCTGACAGCCTCGGCTCGTGAATTTGTCCAGCAGCATATGGCCCGCAACAGTGAGGATATGGCCTTCGGTCTGTATGCTCCCCGTGCCCTCGGGGATAATGCTATTACCCGAATGCTGGTCAAGATCCAGCGTCATCGTTTTGGCGAAGAGTTCTATACCCACCCTTACCGTTACGGTCAGTCCTCACACGTATTGATGCCCAGAAAGCTGGGCAAGCTGATGGGGTACTTCAATCCCTGGCTTCGTATGCATGAGGACAAGGAAATCTGTATTCGTGCCATCAATGCCGGCGTGAAGGTCAATGTTTACCCGGAATTTGAGGCCGAGCACACCAAGATTTTCTCCTTTCGCCGTCTGCTGAGTGATCATTTTGACAAGAGCTGGCTGGCGATGCAGACGATGATGGATCAGCCGGCCATTTTCGGCCGGGTAAAGAACCAGTTGGGGCTGGATTACAGGGTGTCCTTTGTGCTGGCCTGGTTGTTGCCGCCGGTGCTGTTCGGGTTGGCGCTGGCCCAGATTATCCCCTGGTGGCTCGCCGGCCTGGGTATCGGGCTGAACTTCCTGTTGCCTACCGCGATGTGTCATCGGGTGTTCCGCTACTTTGACTTCAGGGAGTTACTGGCTGCGCTGTTCATGTGGCCTTTTATGGGAGGCGTGATTTCAGCGGGTGCCGGGATGTCATGGCTGTCCGTTCAGGCGCGGCGGCTGGTCAGGGGAGGCCGACAAATCGGCCACATGCTCCGTCTGGGCTGGCGAGTATTGCGTCGCAATGGTATGCCCGTGGCGGTGATTCACTTCATGACGGCGCGCTGTAACCTGCGTTGCGGTCATTGTTTTTACAAGGAAACCCTGGATGCGCCGGATCGCGGAGAACAGTCGCTGGCGCAACTCGACAAAACCACCCGGGAAATAGGCCCCATGCTGTGGTACGGGCTGGGCGGGGGTGAGCCTTTTTTACGTGATGATCTGCCTCAGGTGCATGAAATTATTACCCGTAACTGCCGGCCCATGATGTTCACGGTACCCACTAACGGCTGGTACACCGAACGCACCTACCTGAAGACACTGGAAATTCTTCAAAACCCGGCATCAGGCCCCATTACCCTGCAGGTTTCAGTGGATGGCCCGGCAGAGGTTCATGATGCGATTCGCGGCCGGGGGTCATGGCACCGTCTGTGCCGGACTTTTGAGCGCTTGCGTGATCTCCAGTCACTGTATCCGCAGTTGTCACTCGGGATCATCACGGTAGTGACACCGGATAATCAGCAGGCCTATCCGCATTTCATCGATACCCTGGTCGAGACCTTCAGGCCCAACCAGATCAGTGTCAATCTGATTCGCGGCGATACGGTTGAGGATCCCATGCCCGAAGCGGATCTGGTCGATGTGTGGCGTAGTGCCGTGGGTCGCTACCAATGGCATATTCGCCAGGGGCATTTGCAGCGTTTGTCCTATTTTGGTGGTCGGGTTGTACGCGCCAAGGAAGCAGTACAGAAAGACCTGATCTACCGTGTGGCCCGTTACAATGAGTTCGTGACTCCGTGTACCGGGGGCACTCTGATTTATACCATCTGGGAGGATGGCCGGGTGGGGCCCTGCGAAATGCTCAATGATGAGCTGGGTAATGTGCTTGCCGAAGGTGAATCCGGGGATTTCCGGCGTATTGTCCAGGGGCAGCATGCGAGACAGGTGCGGCGGCGTATTCGGGATGAAAAATGCAAATGCACCTATGAATGCGCCATGACAGTTAATTCTCTGTTCAGTCCGGACCGGGTGCCGGGCCTGGCCAGAAGGATTGTTTCCGGCGGGACATAATGGCTTTCATTGAGGCGGTTTGATCTGGCAAACCGTGTTATCCCGGAGTACGCCAAAAACATTGATGCGGACGTTTTCGTCGAGGTCTGTCAGGTCAGCCATGGCCAGCCAGGCGGGGGTGTGCCCGAACAGCATAGCCGGGAAATAAAGCCACGGGTGCAAGTACGCCGGCTGCCTGTTACCAGGTTCGCGGATGTCGCCCGGCCAGGCCGGCCTGCCGCCGCCGATAATAACCCCGTTTGCCACCAGTAACACGGTGCGGAAATCTCCGCGGGGCCCGGTTGCCCAGCCTTTGTAAACCCTGCTTTGTTGCTGGCGATGTGCCTCCTGTTCCAGCCAGCGGCCCCGACAGGCGGCCCGGGGGTCAACTTGATAGTATTCGTTTAGTGGGCTGCCGAGCCGGACTGTCCAGTCCTCGAAAAAAATGTTGTGCCGATTATCGATCATCGTTTGGCGTAATGACAGGGCCTGATCCGGGGCAAAGAAAGTCAGGCTTCGAATGTCTCTGCGACGCTCTTCCGGAGCTATTGTCATGGCAAGGGCACCCAGGTGATGCCGGGGCTGTTGCTCAAGAAGATGATCGATGCCCCGGACACTGGCCAGGAGAAAAACCGTGAGTACAACAGTGGCAATGCCTGCGAGAATATAACTGGCGCTAGTTCTGCCGTGGTTACGCAGCAAATGGTACAGAGCGAGCCATAACAGCCCGGTCCAGAAAGCCGCAGACCAGCCAGCATAACGATAATCATTGGGGTTGCCGAACATCTCGCTGCCGGCCCGACCAATTGTTGACAGCATGGCGGCAAAGACGGCGAACCATGTCAGGACGAGCGGGATGGCCAAAACAGGATGGGGTGCCCGGGGAGCGCGAAATAGACGCCAGGAATAGATGGCGAGTATCAGAAGTCCGCCGAAGCCCGCTGCTGCGGTGAGCCTTGGCATGCCGGTACGAGTCCCGTCAAAGGGGAACAGGGAAAAATTAATCGCGGTGCCCAGAAAGGTAAAGAAAAAGTTGAGTGCTTGTCCGGGAGAGGGGATCAATTCCAGTATCTGGGAAAACTCCAGCGAAATCCTCTGCGAGGGCATCAGGGAGTGAAGTACAATAGCTGCCAGGCCAAGACTCAGAAAAAAGGCGATGCGCGGCCAGCTTACCCGGTAGAGAACCATTACGGTGGCAACCCCCGGCCAGATAGCAATCCCGGCGCCAAAACTGAACACCCCCAGGACACCGGCCATGGCGGCCAGTCCTAGCCAGCGATCGAATAGCCCGGGGGCGGCGACAGTCGTGGTCTGCAAGTGACGACAAAGAGCCCATGCCGCGATGGCTGCAAAAGCGATTACGAACGGGTTGCCAACCATTAATGGCCAGGTCAGCTCCAGGTGCGTACACATCCAGAACACCATGCCGACAATGAGCGCGCAGGCGGCAACAGAGGCAGCCGTGGAAGCCTGTGTTCCGCGAAAGCGCCAGAGCATGAACACAAGTACTAGTGCGGTCAGTGTTTTCAGGCTGATGCTGACGATCAGCGTGGGCACGCTGGTGCCGGGGAAAAGCGCAAAGTTGCCCAGAAAAACGAGCTTGGGGAGTGTCAGGGCATGGCCGAAATACTGGCTGAGCAGGAACCCGCTTGTACCAAGCTCAAGGTAATCCGCATACAGGTTCCAGTCATCGTAACGCAGGTAGGGATAATGCAAGGCAAGTGCGGCGAGCAGGTTGACAAGCACAATGACCGAGGCCAGCGCCCCGGTAAGCCAGTAAAGCCAGGTCAGGTGATTGGTTATTTCAGGCCGTGTCATTGTGGTCTCCGGGAACATTCTCTTGAATGAGAGCCGGCAAGTTGATGTGCTGGCATGCGGATTATCCTGGCTGGTGCTCACGGCGTTGGGTTCAATCAGCCTGGCTGATTATTGCAGTGTTTCCGTGACTGAAACCAGTTGTGGTGGTGTGGCTGCGTGGTTGGCCGGACGATAAGATACAGGCTATGCTGACCCGCAGGAAAGATTTTTCGGTTGTTGTTTATCCCTGCAGCGAGGCCAATTTTATAGGTGGCGGCCAGGTGCGGGCCGATGGTGTGGAGATTGGCCCGGGGGATGTGGAGCAGAGTGAACTGCGGGGCCGGATTGTACTGATGCTGCAGGCCGACCCGCGCTATGACAGCACCAACATGGTCAGCACGCTGTTGTGTGCTGCGCCGGTGATGTTGGAAGATGCCGACTTGTTGATTGCCTACGGCGACATTGTCTACGAACCCCGGGTGCTGGCGTTGTACTGGGTCATGGCCAACCTGCTGCATCTGGGGCACGGGTTGATGGTCGGCAAGGGCATTGCAATTACCACTGAGACCGGAAACCGGCGGGGGGCGTCATAATGCTGGTGATTGCGGTTAACGGCCGCAGCTTGCTCGGGCCATTGACCGGCATCGGCCGTTATACCCATCAGGTGGTGGATGCTCTGGCACGTGAACCGGATGTGGAGGTGCATGTTTTTTACGGCCCCTACTGGCGACATTGGCAGCCGGCGCTTACCCCGGTGGATGAAAAACAGGTACGCGCCCGGCTGCCGGGTGGGCGCTGGCGGCCGCTGATTGGTCAGGCACGGCATGTTGCGGCGCGGTTGCTGCCGTTTGCCCGTCCGCTGGTGCGAGCGGTGGAGGCGCGGCGATTTCACCGCGGCTGGCGGTCCTGCGGCGCCATGGTTTATCACGAACCCAATCTGGTGCCGGTAAGCCACGACGGGCCCACCGTCATCACGGTGCATGATCTTTCCACCCTGCGTTTCCCGCAATGGCATCCCCGTGAGCGCATCAGCCATTTGGGCCGCCAGCTGGCGCGTGCCGTGGAATCAGCCACACAGGTGGTGACGGTCTCGCGACTGGTCAGGGAAGAGGTGCTGACACAGTTTGATATCGCCCCGGAGCGGGTGCATGCCATCCATAACGGGGTGGATGAACGGTTTGCCCCGGCGGGTGAGGTGCAACGCGAGCGAGTCATGCGGCTGGGGCTGGCGCCGGACGGCTATGTGCTGCATGTCGGTACCCTGGAGCCACGCAAAAATCTGGTGCGCTTGATGCACGCGCACGCGGCCTTGCCCGAAGCCCTGCGTGCGCGTTACCCACTGGTGCTGGCCGGAATGCGTGGCTGGCTGGACGATGATGTACAGGCTATGCTGGCTCGCAGCACCCATGTGCAGGCGCTGGGCTATGTGGCCGATGATGATTTGCCGGCGCTGGTGGCCTGCGCCCGGGGCCTGGCTTACCCTTCATTGTATGAGGGTTTCGGGTTGCCTGTGCTGGAGGCTATGGCGTGCGGGGTGCCGCTGCTGAGCTCAAAGGGGACCGCCATGGCTGAGTTTGCTCCGCCCTCGGCCATACTGGTGGATCCGCACAGCGAGGATGCTTTGCAAACGGGGCTTGAGATGCTGCTGCAGGATGAGGATCGCCGCCGACGAATGTGCGAGGAGGGCCCCGCCATCGCCGCGCGCATGAGCTGGCGCGCACATGCGCGGACGCTGCTGGAAGTTTACAGGCAGTGCCTGTGAGCGCTTGCCGGAGCTCCGCGGACGTGTCCATCATCCAGGTCTATAAGGAGATTGCGCCCGCCATCGGTGGGGTGGCGCGGGTGATGGAGGAGTTGTTTCAGGGGCGTCCGTCCGATCTGGCCGTGACCAGTCTCTCCGCCCGTCGCCGCGGGTTGCCGCCGGTGCCCTCAAGCGAGGGGCTCACCCACATCCAGTGTCCCTCGCTGGGCCACGTCCGTTCGTTGCCGCTCAGTCCGACATTG
>SLRW01000080.1 GCA_007130745.1 Gammaproteobacteria bacterium | reverse complement strand
GGGCCAGCGCCACCCCCATACGCCGTTCGCCGCACACTTCCGGCTTGCCGAACAGGCGCAGATCGGTGTCGGCCTCGGTCAGGGCCTGATCCAGCCCGCCGAACGTCACCTGATCCGATTCGCCGCTGACCAGCAGCGCCGCTGAAGCCGAAGGACCATACTGGCGAATCAGCGGAATCGGCAGACCCAGGATAGCGCGGGCATGCAGCTCGAACTCCGACAGATTCTGGGAAATCAGCGTCACCAGGCCGGTGTCATGCGGCCGCGGAGAGACTTCACTGAACCAGACCTGATCCCCCTGCACAAACAGCTCTACCCCGAATACGCCGCACCCCCCCAGCGCGCCGGTAACCGCTTCGGCAATACGGCGGGATTCGGCCAGCGCCGCCTCACTCATAGGCTGGGGCTGCCAGGATTCGCGATAATCGCCCTTTTCCTGGCGATGGCCGATGGGCTCACAGAAGCTGACGCCATCGCGGTGGCGCACTGTAAGCAGGGTGACCTCGTAGTCAAATGCCACAAAGCCCTCGACAATCACCCGGCCGGCGCCGGCGCGGCCGCCGGATTGTGCGTATTCCCAGGCAGGCGTGATGTCCTGCGCGCTGCGCACCAGACTCTGGCCTTTGCCCGAGGACGACATCACCGGCTTGACCACACAGGGCAGGCCAATTTCGGCCACGGCCTGGCGGTAATCTGCTTCGGTCTCGGCGAAACGATAAAGCGAGGTGGGCAGCCCGAGATCCTCCGCGGCCAGACGGCGGATGCCCTCACGATTCATGGTCAGGCGGGTAGCCCGCGCCGTGGGCACTACCGTCCACCCGGCCTGCTCCAGCGCCACCAGGGCGTCGGTAGCAATGGCCTCGATTTCGGGTACTATCAGTTGCGGTTTTTCCTGCTCTACGATCTTTTGCAGGGCATCACCGTCAAGCATATCCACCACGTGCGAACGATGCGCCACCTGCATGGCCGGCGCATTGGCGTAGCGGTCCACGGCAATGGTCTCGCAGCCCAGCCGCTGCAGGGCGATCACCACCTCCTTTCCCAGCTCGCCGCTGCCCAGCAGCAGCACGCGGGTGGCCACCGGCGATAACGGCGTACCCAGTGTGGTCATGCAAGTGTCCCCCAAGGGTCAGAATATTGCAGCTCAGGGCGCCAGACGACTGAAAGCAAAGATCATCGCCAGGAAGATGGCGAAGAAAACCAGCGCGGCGTTTTTCTTCTTGCGCTTGCGCTCGCGTACCAGCTTCTGGCGTTCGCCTTTGGCAAAGCGGTAATTGCAGTGCACACAGGACGGCTTTTTCTCATCCGTCAGCAGCCCGCAGGCCGGACACAGCAGACGCCGGCGGAGATTGATCGGCGGCAGCAGCATGGCCACGACAACCCCCGACGACGGCGATCAGGCCGCCGGCGGCGGGGTGGTGGGTTCGTCGTCTTCGACGCCGGTCTTGCCCTCGCCCTTGTCCACCTGACGTGGCATCACATCCCGCTTGCTGATACCCAGCGCCAGGGCCAGAGCGCTGGCCACATAGATCGACGAGTAGGTACCGACAACCACGCCCACGATCAGGGCCAACGAGAAACCACGCATCACCTCGCCACCCAGCAGGTACAGCGACAACAACACCAGCAAGGTGGTGCCACTGGTGACAATGGTGCGCGAAAGCATCTGGTTGACCGAGAGATTCACCGTCTTCACCGGCGTGGCCTTGCGTATGTTGACGAAATTCTCGCGAATCCGGTCATACACCACGATGGTATCGTTGAGCGAGTAGCCGATCACCGCCAGAATCGCCGCCAGCACCGCCAGGTCAAAGCTCAGCTGTAACCAGGCAAACACACCCAGCACCAGCACCACATCATGCACCAGCGCGCCCACCGAGCCCACGGCAAAACGCCACTCAAAGCGCGCCGCGACATAGATCATGATACCCAGCAGGGCAAACAGCACCGCCAGACCGCCCTGCTCTCGTAATTCTTCGCCCACCTGCGGACCCACAAACTCGACCCGGCGAACTTCGACTACGTCACTCCCCCCCAGCGCCGCCAGCACCTGGGTGCTGATCTGCTCACCCCCTTCGTCCTCATGCTCGGGCGGAATCCGGATCAGGATCTCGCGGGGAGAGCCGAAATGCTGTACCAGAGCATCCTCGAACCCGGCTTCACCCAGCCGGCCACGCACCTCTTGCAGCGAAGGCGCCTCTTCGTAACCGACCTCGACCAGCACCCCGCCGGTAAAATCAATGCCGAAGTTCAGGCCACGTACGGCCAGCCCCACCAGGGACAACACCAGCAGAATGACCGTCACGGCCATAGCCACGCGGCGCTGGCCCATGAAGTCGATATTGAGCTTGCCGGGGTCGACCAGTTGCATTCCCGTGGCACGCATAGTCCGGTCCTCTAGATCGAGAGCTTGTCGATACGGCGCCCACCGTAAATCAGGTTAATCAGGGCGCGTGTTCCCATGATCGCCGTGAACATGGAAGTGGCAATGCCGACAGACAGTGTGACGGCAAAACCCTGGATCGGGCCGGTACCGAAGCTGAACAGCACCACGGCCGCAATCAACGTGGTAACGTTGGCGTCGGCAATGGTGGAAAAGGCCTTGCCATAACCGGAATGAATCGCCGCCTGGGGCGAGTTCCCGTTACGCAACTCTTCCCGTATACGTTCGAATATCAGCACGTTGGCGTCCACCGCCATACCCACTGTGAGCACAATCCCGGCAATACCCGGCAGTGTCAGGTTGGCCCCCAGCATGGACAACACCGACAGGATCACGAACAAATTCACAAACAGCGCCAGATTCGCCGCCAGACCAAAGATGCGGTAGTAGGCGAACATGAACAGCACGACGAGCAGGAAACCGAAGACCACAGCCTTGAAGCCCTGCTCGATGTTTTCCTGACCCAGGCTGGGGCCGACCGTGCGTTCCTCGATAATACGGATAGGCGCGGCCAGGGCGCCGGCGCGCAGCAGCAACGCCAGATTGCTGGCTTCCTGCGGGCTGGACAGGCCGGTGGTCTGGAAACGACTGCTGAACACCCCCCGGATGGTGGCGATATTGATCACTTCCTCAACCGTACGCTCTACCTCGACAAGTTCGCCGTTACGCCGCTCGACCTCGATAATGTTGTCTATATAAACCACCGCCATGGGCCGTCCGAGATTATCTCGGGTGTTCTGACCCATACGTCGGGCCCCGGCGCTGTCCAGCGTGACAAATACCGCCGGGGTGCCGCTGTCCTGATCAAAGCCGGAGCGCGCATTACGCAGGTTCTCGCCGCTGGCAATCACCTCACGTCGCAACAACACTGGTTCGCCTTCGCGGGTCTGGTACAACCGCGCACGGATGGGCACCCGCCCGGTCTCGGCCGCTTCGTAGGGGTCGCCATCCTGATAGACCATGCGCCACTCAACGGTGGCGGTGGAGCCAAGAATCTCCTTGGCCTGAGCGGTATCCTGCACCCCCGGCAGCTGGACCACGATACGATCCGTACCCTGACGCTGCACGATGGGCTCGGCCACGCCAAGTTCGTTAACGCGATTGCGCAGGGTGGTGATGTTCTGTTGCAGTGCGGCCTGGCGTTGATCCTCGATGGCCTCCTCGGTAATGCGGGCATGCACTGTCTGGCCCGCCTCATCCACCGAGACTGTGACCTCTTCCACACTGCGCCGGATCAGCCGCGCCACCCGCTCCACATCATCAGCACTGCGCAGAGTGACCGAGACACGATCATCACGCCGCTCCAGCGAGGTATAACGCAACCGTTCATCGCGCAGCAGTCGGCGAATGGTGTTCTCCACGTCACCGGCAAAGCGTTCAATGCCGGCCTCCATATCCACCTGCATCAGGAAATGCACGCCACCGCGCAGATCCAGCCCCAGCGAAACCTGGCGTGCGCCAATGGCTTCCAGCCAGCGCGGCGTGCGCGGCGCCTGGTTCAGCGCCACTACCAGACCGCGCTCAAGATCCGCGCGCAACAAATCGCGGACCTGCTGCTGGGTCTGTTCATCCGCCAGTCGCACCAACACCCGCTGGCCTTCGACTTCAATGCCCTGGTGGGCAATACCCTCGCGATCAAGCAGGGCCGCAATGTCATCCGCCAGCCCCGGACTGAACTCGGTCGCACCAGTAGCCGCCACTTGCACGGCCGGATCCTCGCCAAAGGCATTGGGCAAGGCATAAACAACGCCGAGAAAGACGACCATGGCGACCAGGAGGTTTTTCCACGCCGGGTACTGGTTGATCATGCGGTTATTCCCTGCGAACCGGTTCCGGGATACATTCAGGCTTCCTTGAGGGTGCCTTTGGGCAACACGCTGGACACGGACTGGCGCTGCACCTTCACGGTCACCTTGTCGGCAATTTCCACATCAATGAAATTATCGCCAAGGCTCGTGATACGCCCTGCCACGCCGCCATTGGTGACAACTTCATCACCCTCGGCCAGCGCCTCGACCATCTGCCGGTGCTCCTTGGCCCGCTTCATCTGCGGACGGATAAGCAGGAAATAAAACAACACGAACAGGATAATCAGGGGCAAAAAGGTCAGAAGCGCGTTGGGCTCCTGTTGCGCCCCCTGTTGCGCCCAGGCACTACTGATCAGGAAGTCCATCTTGCTGATTCTCCTCGAGATGATGCACAAGTCGGCCCTGGAGGCCGATTCCGGCGCGCATTATGCCATAAGCGGCACCGCTTTACCGCGTGCCCGGTAAAACTCCCGACGATACTGGGCCAACTCGCCGCGCGCAATGGCCTCACGCATTTCAGCCATCAAGCTAAGGTAATAATGCAGATTATGAATGGTGGCCAGCCGGGCATAAAGTATCTCGCCGCACTTTTCCAGATGCTTCAGGTAGGCACGGGAGTAATGCTGACATGTATAGCAGCCGCACTCCGGATCCACCGGTGAGGTATCCAGCCTGTAGGCGGCGTGGCGAATACGCACCGCGCCCGCACGGGTAAACAGATGACCGTTGCGGGCATTGCGCGTCGGCATCACGCAATCAAACATATCCACGCCCTGGCTGACCGCCTCCACCAGATCCTCGGGCGTACCCACGCCCATCAGGTAGCGCGGACAATCCTCCGGCATCTGCGGCATCACTGCCGACATTACCAGCTGGCGTTGTTCCGGCGGCTCACCAACAGACAAGCCGCCAATGGCATAGCCGGAAAACCCGATCTCCATAAGTCCGCCTAACGAGGCCTGGCGTAATTCCGGATACATGCCGCCCTGGACAATCCCGAACAATACGCCGTCATCATCCTCGCCCCAGGCTTCGCGGCTGCGCCCGGCCCAGCGCAGTGATAACTCCATGGACCGCCGGGCCTCGCCCTCACCGCAGGGATACGCCGTGCAGTCATCAAACACCATGGCAATATCCGAGCCCAGCGCCCGCTGCACCGCCATGGCCTCCTCCGGCCCCAGAAACACCTTGCTACCATCAATGGGCGAACGGAAATGCACGCCTTTCTCGGTGAGTTCGCGCATTTCGGCCAGGCTGAACACCTGAAACCCCCCGGAATCGGTCAGTATCGGCCCGTCCCAGCCCATGAACCCGTGCAGGCCACCATGGGCCCGGATCACTTCGGTGCCGGGGCGCAACATCAGGTGGAAGGTATTGCCCAGAATGATCTGCGCGCCCAGACCGCACAGATCCTGAGGCGTCATCGCCTTGACCGTGCCATAGGTGCCCACGGGCATGAAGACCGGCGTGTGCACCTCGCCATGCGCCAGCGTCAAACGCCCGCGACGGGCCGCACCATCGCGGGCCAACAGCTCGAACTTCAACGTAAATTCTCCGCTGTCAGGAACATGGCATCACCATAACTGAAGAAACGGTAGCGCGCCGCTACCGCCTGACGGTAAGCCGCCATGACCGTGTCGTAGCCGGCAAAAGCGCAGACCAGCATCAGCAGGGTGGAGCCGGGCAGATGGAAATTGGTGACCAGGGCATCAATCACCCGGAAACGATAACCCGGGCGGACGAACAGCGCGGTCTCTCCCGTCATCGGTCGCACCACACCGGCCTCATCGGCCGCCGCTTCCAGAGCCCTCACCACCGTTGTTCCCACCGCCACCACGCGGCCACCGCGCGCCCGGGTGGCGGCAATCTGTTCACACAGTGTCCCGTCCACTTCCAGCCACTCCGAATGCATATGATGCGCATCCAGATCTTCCTCGCGCACCGGCTGGAATGTTCCCGCCCCCACATGCAGGGTCAGGCGGCCGATTTCCACCCCCTGCGCCTGTACCCGCGCCAGCATGGCCTGATCGAAATGCAGGCCGGCCGTGGGCGCGGCCACCGCCCCGGGCTGACGGGCAAATACAGTCTGGTAGCGCTCGCGATCAGCCTCGCCATCCTCACGCCTGATATAAGGTGGCAACGGCATGTGTCCGACCTGCTCCAGCAGGGCATGGATGTCTCCGGCCGCTTCCAGCGCCAATGCAAACAGACTGCCCTCACGCCCGGTCACCACCAGTACCGCCTCGCTGTCATCAACCGCCAGTCGGGTGCCCTCACGCGGCGACTTGCTGGCCCGTACATGCGCCAGCACATGGCGCTCATCCAGTACCCGTTCCACCAGGATTTCCACCTGGCCACCGCCTGGTTTTTTCCCGTACAGCCGTGCCGGAATCACGCGAGTGTCATTGAGCACCAGCAGATCCCCCTCACGCAAAAGGGCCGGCAACTCACGGAACATACGTTCTTCAAAACCGCCCGCCACACCATCCACACACAACAGGCGCGAGGCCGTGCGTTCGGGCAGGGGCCGCTGGGCAATCAGCTCTTCGGGGAGCTCGTATTCAAAGTCGCTGCGCTGCATGGCGGGGAATGCTACCACGCGCTGACGCGCGTGGCGTTGTATGCGGGAAAGCGGGAAGGTTCTTAAGTCCTGCAGCTTTCCCGCTTACAACATCCCGCGCAATTGCGCGGGACATGTTTCCGACAGGGGCCCGATGGCTTATACTGCGGCCCCCATGCCGGGATGGCGGAACTGGTAGACGCGCCGGATTCAAAATCCGGTTCTGGTGACAGAGTGCGAGTTCGATTCTCGCTCCCGGCACCATCTTTCACAGGGCGCTGGCGCGGGTGCCCCGGTGAGCACAGCATGAAATACTGCAGTCAGTGCGGCGCCCCGGTCACTATCCGTGTCCCCGAGGGCGACAACCTGCCCCGCTACGTGTGCGCGAGCTGTCACGCCGTGCACTATCATAATCCGCGCATGGTGGTCGGTTGCGTGCCTGACTGGCAGGGCCGCATTCTACTGTGCCGCCGCGCCATCGAACCCCGCCACGGCCTGTGGACCCTGCCCGCGGGCTATCTGGAAAACGGCGAGACCACGATTGAGGGCGCCATTCGCGAAACCCGCGAGGAGGCCAACGCCCGGGTGGAAGTGGCCGATCTCTACACCATGATCAACCTGCCCCACATTGACCAGGTATACCTGCTGTTTCGCGCACAAATGCTGGACGAAAGCTTTTCTCCCGGCGAGGAAACCCTCGAGACCGGGCTGTTCGCGGAAGATGAAGTGCCCTGGGATGAGCTGGCTTTCCCGACCGTGGAATTTACCCTGCGCCATTATTTTCGAGATCTGAGCCGGGGCGAGTTTCGCCTGCGCGTCACCGACATCACACCGCCATACAAAATGAAATAATCCGGCAACCCTACCCAGCGGCCGCCTAAATCACTATCATTGGCAAGCTGATGCCGGTGGCAGCCGGCTTTCAACCTGGTAATCATGGGCACTAGCCGCGGAGCCAAGACCGATGACCTACGTCGTTACCGAAAATTGCATCAAGTGCAAATACACCGATTGCGTGGAAGTTTGTCCGGTGGACTGCTTCCATGAAGGGCCCAACTTCCTCGCCATTGATCCCGAGGAGTGCATTGATTGCACCCTGTGCGAGCCCGAGTGCCCTGCCGAGGCAATTTATTCTGAGGACGACCTGCCCGAGGACCAGCAGCATTTCCTTGATCTGAATGCCGAGCTGTCTGCAAAGTGGCCGGTTATCACGGAAATGAAAGATCCCCCCGAAGACGCAAAGGACTGGGACGGCAAGCCGGACAAGCTCCAGCATCTGGAACGCTAGGGTCTATTCCTGCTCCAGCGCCTGGATCATATTCCCGGGCGAGAGATAGCCGCCTATATGGCGGCCCGATTCGGTGAACACCGCGGGCGTTCCTCTTATCTGTAGCTGCTGTACCAGCTGCAAATGGTCGCGCACCGGGTTATCACAGGATTCCGCCTCGACATGCTCGCCGGCCTTGGCCCGGGTCATCGCATCGTTCTGGTCTTGCGAACACCAGACCGCCACCAGCTTGTCATAACTGGGTGTATCGGGCCCTGAACGCGGAAAGCCCAGATAGCGCACCCGTATACCCTGTTCCAGATAGCCGGGCATGTCACGCTGGAATTGTCGACAATAACCACAATCAATATCGGTAAACACGGTGACGGTGTGTTTAGCAGCTTCGGGCTCGAAAATGATCATGCTGGCTTCATCCAGCGCTTCGAGCACCTCAACCCGGGCCCGCGCCATGCTTTGCTCGGTCAGGTTGGCCTGGTCACCCATGCGCAGGATCTCTCCCCGCACCAGATACTCGCCATCGGCACTCATGTAGAACACATTGCCCTGGATTCGCACTTCATACAGCCCCTCCACAGGAGAAGGCCGGATCGCATCAATCTGCCCGGCCGGCAAAATCCCGTCCAGCGTGGCGCGAATCGCGTCTTCGGCCGCTTCATCCGCCGCCACCGGCAAGGCCACCAGCAACATCAGCGATGCCACAATTCCGGTCAGGATTTTCATTCCGTCTCCTTGTCTCTGCGCCGGGCAGCTTGCCCAACTGTGAATCATGAATAGCCACACCCGCGGCGCGACACCGTCTTAAGTCTCAAGTTTCAGGCTTCAGGTCTCAAGTCTTAAAACCTTAAACCTGAAACGACCCGCGTTTCGCGCGGGTCAGCCCCTCGGATGATGCTTCCCGTGCAAGTCCTGCAGGCGCTCACTGGCCACATGGGTGTATATCTGGGTCGTCGCCAGATCACTGTGTCCCAGCAGCATCTGCACCACCCGCAAATCAGCACCATGATTAAGCATATGAGTGGCAAAGGCATGGCGCAGCGTGTGCGGTGACAGCTCGCTTGTAATCCCGGCTTTGCGGGCATAGCGCTTGATCGTATGCCACCAGGCCTGGCGCGTCATGTGTTCGGTGCGCCGGGTGGGAAACAGGAAATCAGTCTGGCGACCACGCAGAATATCCTCACGCGGGCCCGCCATAAAACGCTCCAGCCACTCGCGGGCGTTATCACCCAAAGGCACCAGCCGCTCGCGCCCACCCTTGCCGGTAACACGCAGCGAGCCCTGCTGAAGGTTGACCTGCAACGTCCGTAACACCACCAGCTCCGAGACCCGCAGGCCGCTGGCATAAAGTATTTCCAGCATGGCCCGGTCACGCAAGCCCAGTGCTGAGCTGATATCCGGCGCCAGCAGGAGTTTCTCCACCTCGGTTTCACTCAGGGTGCGCGGCAGCGGTCGCCCCAGTGCCGGCATCTCGATACGTGCCGTGGGGTCGTCTGTCACCCGCTTTTCCCGTACCTGATGGCGAAAAAAACGGCGAATGCTCGACAATTGCCGAGCACTCGACCTGGGCTGCGCGCCCTGCTCTACCCGCCAGGCCAGAAAGGCCAGCAGATCCTCGCGGCGCGTGTCCATCAGCAGGCGATTGCGCCCGGTCTGCCAGCGCGCCAAGCTCAGCAGATCGGCACGATAGGCCGCAAGGGTATTGTCAGCCAGGCCGCGCTCAGCCCACATGGCGTCCAGAAACGCCTCGATTTCGCGTACATCCCCGTCGCGCGCGGTCTCCTTTTTTTTCCTGAGCCGTTTGTCCGCCTGCATCTTCATATCACCCGTGATATCGAGCTCCGACCATGCCGATGATTTGATGGTATGACAAGCCGAGCGAACACAAGTGCCGGCCGGCGACAGTGTGAACCCTGCCTGTTGCACAGGACCGGCGCTGCGACATTTGTATCGCCGTAATCGGCCCAACTAATGCTAAACTTCGCGGCCGTGACTGACTGACCCACACACGGAACGTACTCAATTCATGAAACCACACCATCCTGGAATCTGGAGCATCATTCTCTACACGCCTTATGCGTTGTGGATGATAACCTGTTTTATTGTGGTCGGCCTGCTAACCGCAGTAATCGTGATTGTCCTGCCCGGCGAAATCAACCGCCGACGCATTGCCCGCCAGGGCGCACATGCTTTTTTTGTCTCCTGCGGACTGCCGCCGCGTATTTCGGGGCTGGAAAACATTCCTGAAGGCCCTGCCGTGATTGTCGCCAATCACGCCAGTTACCTTGATGGCATACTGATTCAGGGTGTATTACCGCCACGCTTCGGTTTCGTGATCAAAGGCGAAATGCAGTCCGTACCCCTGATGCACATGGTGCTGCGACGACTGGGCTCGATTTTCGTCGACCGTAATGACCCGCGAGGCAGCTCCCGCGATGCCATGCGCATCTTTCGCCAGGTCGCGCGTGGCCGCTGTATGGGCTTTTTCGCCGAGGGCACCTTCAAGCGCGAACCCGGACTGCGGCCCTTCAAGATGGGTGCTTTTATCACTGCCGCGCGGCTCGGCGTTCCTGTGGTGCCCGTCGCCATTCGCGGCTCGCGCCAGATTCTTCCCCAGCGCTCCTGGTGGCCGCGCTGGCACCGGCTGGAAGTCGAAATCGGCG
>SLRW01000040.1 GCA_007130745.1 Gammaproteobacteria bacterium | reverse complement strand
CGGCAACAATAAAACCGATAATGGCGCCGATAATGGAATGGGTGGTGGACACCGGCCAGCCGCGCTGGGAGGCAATCATCAGCCAGGTGCCGGCGGCCAGCAGGGCCGCCAGCATGCCCCAAACAAGCAGTTCCGCCTGCCCCTCCAGATGGGCCGGATCCACCATGCCCCCACGCAGGGTGGCCGTGACGCCGCCACCGGCCAGCACCGCGCCGGCAAACTCGAAGATGGCGGCAATAATAATCGCCTGGCGAACGGTAATAGCGCGGGAGCCCACCGATGTGGCCATGGCGTTGGCGACGTCGTTGGCGCCGATGCCCCAGGCCATGAACAGGCCAAACAGGCCCGCCAGGACCAGGTAGATAACCATGTATTCCAAGGCGCGGACTCCCCTCGTGTCGAGCGCTTTGCTTACCGGGCAATCAGTAACTGCAGGCGGCTGCCCACGCGCTGGGCCATGTCGGCAATATCGCCGGTCCAGTCAATCACGCGGTACAGAAACATCACATCAACGGGGGGCAAATCATGCTCAATGGTATACAGACGGCTTCGCAGCGGCACCTGCAGGTCATCGGTTTCCCGTTCGATATCATCAAGCTGGTCAATCATGCGCAGAATGGCCTCGGTCTCGGCCGGGCCGAAGCCGGATTCCATCAGGTCATTGAGTTCGCGCACCGTGTGGTGGGCCTGACGCACGGCATCCAGGTTGCGCTGCAGGAAGCTGTTGTAATCTTTGACCAGCGCCGGCGGGAACGTCATTTGCCGCCCCAGCACCAGCCCGGCCACATCCTTGGCCTTGTTGGCAACACGGTCCTGAACCGTCAGCAGATCCAGCACATCCGAACGGGACACCGGCATGAACAGCGTGCTGGGCAGATGCATGCGAATGTCTTTTTTGAGGTCGTCCGCCTCGTTTTCAAGCCGGGAGATTTCCCGGCGCTGTTTGGCGGCAAGTTCCCAATCCCCGGACTGGGCCGATTCCATGAACGGAACCAGCGCTTCAGCGCACTCCTGCACCCGGGCCATGTGATCCTGCAGGGGCCGGATGGGAGATGCACCGAATATTCTGGAAAGATAGCTGCCCGCGCTCACTTTGATTACGCCCTTGTTACAGCCGAATGACAGTGTGGCGCCATTGTAGAAGAGCCGCGGCCAAACGCAAGCCCGGGATCCTGCACGGGTTCAGTCGACCAGACGCGCACCCAGCCCCGAAGTGCGCGCCACCGTCCGCGCCAGCGCCGCACGCAGGGTGGCCTCTGGCGCCATCAGGGTGAGCCGCTGGCGAGCGCGGGTGATGCCGGTATAGACCAGCTCCCGGCTGAGCACATGCATATCGCGATCGGGTAACAGCAGATAAACATGATCGAATTCCGAGCCCTGGCTTTTGTGTACGGTCATGGCAAAAACGGTTTCGTGTTCCGGCAGGGCCGTGGGCAACAACTGGCGCAAACCATCCTCGGCCCGGAACCACACCCGCAACCGGCCATCCTCGCCACGCAGACAAACGCCCGTATCCCCGTTGAACAGGCCCACCCGATAATCGTTGTGCAACACGATCACCGGCCGACCATGGAACCACTGGCGATCAGGATCAAAGCCGTGGTTATCCGCCAAACGCCGGTGAATCAGGCGATTCATCGCCTCGGCCCCGTGGGGGCCGACCCGCGTCGCCGTAAGCAGGCGTACGGCATCCAGTGCGGCCAGGGCCGCCTCCGGCTCGGTGGCTTCCACCAGCGCCGCACTGGCGTCGGCGATCCGCGCCGCCAGCGCCTCAGGGTCGGGCGCGCTCACCAGCTCCAGATCGCGCGTTTCTCCGCTCGCTGTAGCGAGTGTCATCGCGCGCTCGGCCTCACCCGCGTTCACCGCCGCCGCCAGGCGCCCGATAGCACTGTCCGGACTGAAGCGATGACTGGTTTGCAGGGTCACCACGTGATCCGCCAAAGCCGGACGTGATGCCACAGCCGGCGGGGCGTCACCCTGCAACAGCGGCGCCAGCTCCTGGTGCTGGGCAGGCGTAAACTCATTCATTCCGGCGCAGCGACAAATCTCGGCCAGCACCGAGCCGGACTCAACCGAGGCCAGCTGGTAACGATCACCCAGCAGAATCAGTCTTCCCCCCATGGGGATAGCCTCGGCCAGTCTCGCCATCAACGGCAAATCCACCATGGAGGCCTCATCCACAATCACTGCCTCCGCCGTCAGCGGATTGTCCCGGTCATGGCGGGCGCGGGTGCCGTAGCGGCCCAGGCCCAGCAGGCGGTGCAGAGTGAAAGCCCGTTCCGGCAACAACGGCCGCAAACGCTCGCCATCCGCCAGCCCTGCCAGCCCGGCATGCACCGACTCCATCATGCGTGCCGCCGCCTTGCCGGTGGGTGCGGCCAGCCGGATCAGCGGCGGCTGGCGGTCGTGGTCGAGCGCATCGTCCACCAGCATGCGGATCAGCCGCAGCACGGTATAGGTCTTGCCGGTGCCCGGCCCACCGGAGATCACGCTGAAGCGCTGGCGCAGCGCCACCGCTGCGGCGACCGCCTGCCAGTGCGTTTCATCCTTGTCCACCCAGGCGTAGTCGAACAGACCGCCATCACGGCCCAGCGCCTCCAGCGCAAGCCCTTCGGCCGGGTGGTCTATCAGCGCCCGCAAGCGTTCCGCCAGCCGGCTTTCGTGCTGCCAGTAACGATGCAAATACAAGCGGCCATGCTCCAGAATCAGCGGCCGACTTTCGCCGGGCCGACCCACCAGCGTCGACTCCTGCAGCGCCTGCGCCACCTCCGCTGCCTCACACAGCGGCGGCGCCTCCGGCAGAGACAGCGCCTCCGTGACCGGCTCACCCAGCCACAGGCAGCTGTGCCCCGCGCCCACCGCCTGTGACACCAGCGCCATGGCCAGTGCTACCGGTTCAGTGCCGCCATGGCGCAGGCACCACTCGGCCAGGGCCAGATCCAGCGGCCGCAGACGCCCGTCGGCCATGGCCTGACGCATGGGCTGCATTAACCGCTTCATGTCTGGTGCTCCCCGGACCCGGCCCGGAACAACTCATCCAGGGCCCGTACAAAATCGGCTTCGGGGCAGTGCCAATAGATGCCGCTATCGGCATCCCGGCCATTCATGCCGCGCACAAACAGATACTGCACGCCACCCAGGTGTTGTTCGGGGCTGTAGCCGCCAAGGTGTCGCTGCAGGTGACGATGCAGGGCCACGGTATAAATCAGATACTGCAGATCGTAGTGGGCCTCACTGATCGCACGTGCCAGCGGCGCGTGAGCATAATCCGCCCACAAGCGCCCCAGATCATTGGTTTTGTAGTCCAGCACCCAGTAGCGGCCGTCCACTTCCACCACCAGGTCGATGAAGCCGTGCATCAGGCCGCGCAGTACAACCTGTCGTCTCGCCTGCATCTGGCGCGTGGCATAACCGTGGACGGCCAGCAGATCCACCAGCTCACCCAGGGCAGGCCCGCCCAGACCCAGATGAAACTCCAGCTCAGCCAGCTGCTGTTCGTCCGCCAACGCCGCCAATGGACCGATCTCCGGCAATGGCGTGTGTAACGTGCGCGCGACCAGCTCGCCCACGCCTGTCAGCAACTGCGCCCGCTGGCGGCCCCCCTCAGGCAGCGCTACCCCCGCATCACTCAGGGTACGGGCAATAATCTGGCGCAGCGGGTCGGGTACGGATTCGCCCGGCGCCGGCCAGGTATGCAAGCGGGTGGTTTCCAGCACATCATGCACGGCGGTCCCGAAAGCGGCGCCGCGCAGGGGCACCAGCGGCACTTCTGCTGTTTCCCGTGCCGCCGGCAACGAATCTGTACCGACCGCATCCAGGCTGTTGTCGGGGACTTCATCATCCGCGCCCGCCGTCGGCGGCACATGGCTGCCGCCGGCCACCAGCCGGGTAAAGCTGAACACCGACCAGGCCGGGCGCCGGGCCGGGAAATCCTCCCGTGCCCGGCCCCGGGGCGGTGGCGTCGGCGCCAGGCGTTGCGCCGCGGCCAAGGCCGGCGGCGGCGCGGTCATTTGCAGCGCCTGCGGGCACCGGGCGGCGCAATCATTGAGCCGCTGGCGGATGGTTTCAGGATTAAGCCATGCGGGCAATTTACTTCGCGCATCGGCCACCCGGGACGGGTCGGCCCCGTCACGGGCGTGCAACAACCAGGCCAGCGCAGAATTCTGGGCCCCGGGAACTGCACCCCAGGCGAAATAGCAGGCCTGTTCGGCCCGGGTCAGGGCCACGTATAACAGGCGCAGACTCTCGGCACACGCTTCCGTCAGGGCTCTGGCGCCTTCCGGATCCACCGCATCCGCCGCATAATCCAGCCAGGACCGGCCCTTGTCGTCGTGAAAACCCCGGGGCGGCTGGCCGGCGGCCGGCCGCACTCCCAGAAAGGGCGTAAAAGGCAGAAAGACCACACCATATTGCAGACCCTTGACCCGGTGGACGGTACTCACCCGCACCAGGGCCTCATCGGACTCCAGCCGCAGCTGGCGGTTTTCTCCCGTCTCTCCGCCGTCACCGCTCTCGCTGATCTGCTCATCCAGCCAGTGGATCAGCGCTTCCAGACCAAAACACTCGCTTTCAGCCTCCGCCAGCAACTCCGCCAGCTGCAGGAAATTGGTCAGCCGCCGCTCGCCGTCGCGCAGCTTCAGCAAGCGGGGTGACGCCGCCTGTATCAGCGGCTCCAGCATCGCCAATATGCCGCTATCACGCCAGCGCTGATGGGCAGACTGGTACTCTCCGATAACCGCTTGCCAGGCCGCTTCGTCTCCGGCCAGAGCCAGCATCTCGCCCTGGTGACAACCGCCCAGGGCGGTTACCTGCGCCGCCCGTACCGCGTCGCCATCAGCCGGCATGGCCGCCGCCCGCAGCACCAGCTGCAGATCCTGCGCTTGCTCGCCGGCAAACACACTGGCCTGGTGCAGACAAACCGCGGCAATCCCGTGGCGCGCCAGGGCCATCTGCATCTCGGTCGCCTCGTCGTTGGTATTGACCAGCACGGCGATATCCGCCGGTCTTAACCGCCGCGCGCCCTTGTCGCGGCTGAGCAACTTGGCCCCATCATCCCCGGCAAGCAGCCTGTAGATCTCGGCCACAGTGGCATTTTGCAACTGCTCGCAAGCCTGCTTTTTGTTCAGGTCCGCGGCTTCCAGCACCCAGGCAGTCATGGCAGGCAGGGGTTTGCCACCCTGTTCAATGATCTTGTCACCGGACGCACGTCCTGCCCGGACCGGGTGATAGTCAATCCCCCGGATCAGGAACGGCCCGTCCGATTCTCCGGGAACGGCGCTGAACAGGGATTCCACCGCCTGCAACAGCCCTTCGGTGGAGCGGAAATTCGTATCCAGCCCGTAACAGCCGTCGGCATCACGCGCCGCCTGTAAATAGGCAAACACATCGCCACCACGAAAGCCGAAAATGGCCTGCTTGGGGTCGCCGATCATGATCAGTGCGCCGCGGCGGCGGCCGTAATATATCTCGCGCAGAATGCGATATTGCAGCGGGTCGGTATCCTGGAATTCGTCCACCAGCGCCCAGGGCCAGGTGCGGTGCAGCGCTTCGGCCAGGGTGCGCCCGTTGTCAGCGTCGGTAATGGCGCCATGCAAAGCCTCGATCATATCGGCAAAACTGTACTGGCGCCGCGCGTGCTTGCGCTGCGCCAGCGTCCCGCGCACCGAATCCAGCGCCGCGCGCAGGGCCGCCAGATAACCCAGCGGCTGCAGGCGGGCCAGCGCCTGTACCAGTTCCAGCTCATGCGGGCAGAGACCGGCCTTCACGGCCCGGGCCTGGATATGCTTGCGCGCACCCGCCTCGTCCGTGAAATCCCTCAGCCAGCCCGGCAGCGCCGGATGCCCGGCGGGCGTCCCCTGCAGCCCGGCTTCAAGATTAGCCATGAGGGTGGACACATCGCCGCACCATTGCAGATAACGGTACAAGCCCTTGTCCTTGAGCAAGCCACCCGGTTGCGTCAGCTCCTCAAGCCACTCTTCAAGCTTGCCGCGCTGGCTTTGCCACAGTTCAAGCACCTGCCGGTGCAGGCCGCTGATCTCCGACTCCGGCGGCCCCGCAAGCCGGGCATGGGGCTGTTGCAGGGCAGGGCGAAGATCCTTTTCCAGCGCCGCCGGATCGGCCCATAGCTGGGTCAGGGCGACGGCCCGCGCATGTGGCCGGGCAATCGCCTGGCCACGCCAGTAATCGGCAACCACCTCCGGCAACAGCACCCTGTCATCAATCTGTTCGCCCCGATCAAAGGGCAGCCCGGAATCGAAGGCGTTCTCGGCGGCCGCCTGCTGTGCAAAAGCATGAATGGTGCTGATGACCGCCTCATCCATCCGGATGGCGGCCTCGCGCAGTCGGCGCACGAGCTGCTGGCTGGATTCTCCCCGAGCCATGGCCTGTTCCAGCAAGGCCAGGGCAAAACGATCTTCCGCGTTGTCTTCAGCGCCTGCAGGCTCTGCCGCCAGCCCTGCCGCACGCGCCAGGCGCAGGCGAATACGCTCGCGTAACTCCCGGGTAGCGGCACGGGTAAAGGTCATCACCAGCACATCACGGATTTCGGCGCCCTGTTCCACCACCAGCCGCAAATACAGGGCGGCCAGGCTGAAAGTCTTGCCGGTCCCGGCACTGGCCTCCACCAGTTGCATTCCCTGCAGGGGCAGGGTGAGCGGATCAAAGGGCTGCGGACGACTCATTCGCTGTCCTCTTCGGCCGCGGCCAGCGGGTCGGACACGGGCTGCAGGTGCGCCACCAGCGGGCCGCAGATCTTTTGCGCCAGATCACAGAAATCACTGTCCCCGGGAGACTGGCCCAGATAGTCCGGTGGCCGAACCAGCCGCCGGAACCAGGGATCGTGCATTTCCCAGGCCGGACGATAGCTGTTGGCCAGGTAGCCATTACGGGCCTCCAGCGCTTCCCGGGCCGATTTGGGTTTGCTGGTCCAGGCCGCGTGTTGATGCTGCATGAACTCGCCTGCCAATCGCGGCAGAAAGCACAGGGGCCGCTGCTGGCCCTCCAGCCACAGCTCGGCCAGGGTATTGAGATAGTCCCGTGCCGCCGCCGCTGTCAGTTCGGCCTCGAAGAACACCGGCTCGCCCTGCTCCAGCCCGCAACAGCGCAACACCCCGTCAGTGCCGCCGGCGCGCAAGGCCAGATAATCCACCCAGTGTTGCAGGCGATATTGCGGCCCGATTTTGCCGGGCTGCAACCGCCGCAACCCGTCCACATAAACATCCGCAATACGGCCCATCAAACGCAATCCACAGGGCAGAAGCAGATCCACATCCCGTGGCCCGGGCATTTCATCGTCATACCAGAGCGCGCGGACCGGCTGCAGGCGGCGCACCTGTTCCGTCTGTTCCTGCCAGGGAGTCTGGTCAAGTGGCGGCGGCGGCAGAATCCCCCGGGCCTTGATATACGCGGGCGGGGTGGCCGGGATAGCGTCTTCGCTCTGTGCCCGGGCCAGCAATTCCCGGCGCAGCTTCGCCGCAGTGAAAAAATCCAGCGCCCGGGGTTCTTCGTCTTCCAGCCGGGCCTGGGCAGGATCCAGCGCCAGTTGCAGGATTTCACCCAGAAAATGCCGCGCCGGATGCGCCAGGAAACGCTGCAGCTCTGTCAGCGCCAGTTCGTTTTGCCGGGGAGCGGGCGCGCGGCTGTCATCTACCAGCGGGCGGGCCTCTGCGCGTTCACTGCCCATGGCCTCACTGGCAGCAAACCATGCGCCATTGAAGGTAAAAATCCTCGAACTGCTTCGATCTTCCGGAAAATAGCGCGGACTAAAGGGTTGCATGGGTTGTTTTGTGATGAGCGCTTCCCGCGCCGGCGGTGCCTGCTCAACCCGAGGCAAATGGTCGCGCCGGATGAAATCAAGCAATTCAGACACCACCGGGGAAGGTGCAAGCTCCTCACCGCCACGCACATCCTGACCGGTGTAACTGAGATAAAACACATCCCGGGCAGCCATCAGCGCCTGCAGAAACAGGTGGCGATCATCATCCCTGACACTGGCATCACCCGGTCGGGGCTGCCGGTGAATCAGATTAAAACTGCGCTGACGCGGCTGGCGGGGGAAATCGCCGTCGTTCAGACCCAGAATACAGACCACGCGGAACGGCACCGCCCGCAGGGGCACCAAACCACAGAAACTGACGCCGCCGGCAAGGAAGGGCTGGCGCTCGCCGCTGTCTTCCAGCTCACGCAGCAGTACTTCGCGCACGGCCTCCCAGGATAGAGGCTGCTCATTAATGCAGTCCGCCGCCGTGCCCAGTACCGCAACAGCCTCGCTGACACTGGCCAGCGCCGCCTGTTCATCGCGATCTTCCGGGTCCGGCGCGAACAGTTCAGCCAGCATACGATTCAGCCGCTCCTGCCACTGACCGGCCGTGGCCGGTTCGGACATCAGGTCGCGCCAGCGACGCAAGCGCTCCAGCAACAACCAGAGGCGGCCCAGCGCTGCCGTGCCGCCGCCTTCCAATTCCGTCCACGGCGCCACCCCGTCAACCAGCGTATCGCCGTCGGCCTGCGCCACCCCGACCAGTAACCGGTCCAGACCAAATTGCCAGCTGTTCTGGTGCCAATCCCCCGCCCCGGACTCCACCCGGGTACGAGCATCCAGCCCCCAGCGAACGCCGGCCTCACTGACCCAGTGACGCAGGTTATCCAGGTCACTTTCATCCAGCCCATAACGGCGCATCACCGCGGGGACGCCGGCCAGCGCCATGATTTCGCTTGCCTTCCAGCGCGACAGGGGCAACTCCAGCAACTGCCGCACCGTCAGCGTGACCGGATGACTGCCCAGGCGCGGCCGATCGGAGACATTGAAGGGGATACGGGCGGGGTCCCGGGCGGCACCGAAAACGGCATGAATCGCCGGCGCATAGTCGCCCACCCGGGGCATCATCACCAGAATATCGCGTGGTTGCAGGGAAGCGTCCCCGGCCAGTAAATCCAGCAACTGATCATGCAGCACCTGGACTTCCCGCAGCGGTCCATGACAGGCATGCACCTGCAGGGAAACATCGTCTTCTGCGCGCGGCGGCGGATCTGAATCCACCTGCATGCGAATCAGCCCGGACTGGATGCGCCCCAACAGTGTTTGCTCTCCCGAGGGCTCATAGGCCATCGCCTCGCCCAGCTCGGGTTCGTGAATGGCGCTCAACTCCTCGCTGTAGAGCAAACGAAGAAAATCCCGCCCGGCGCGGCCGAGGCTGGCCAGCAGGGGGTGGCTTTGTTCCAGTGCCGCCTCGGCCGGGGGCAAGTCCTGCCCGACGGGCAACCGCAAGCTGATCGGGCGCGCGACAATTTCGCCCCAGTACTCCCGGCTGGGGTTTTGCAGCAGGAAAAACACATCCCTCGCCTTGCCCAGAGCGTAAAGCAGACGCAGGTAGTCCGGCGGCAAATTGCCCAGGCCGAAACAATACAAGTGCTGCGGCCAGCGCGCCCGGTTCAGCGGCTCATCCCGCTCGATACGCGCGATAAACTCTCCCAGTAAACGCGCCCGGTGGCGGGGACCAAGCCTGTCTACCAGCACCCGCCAGACCATGGCCTGCCAATTTTCGGGGGCGGCCGGGGCAATTTCACCGTCCTCCCAGGCCAGCAACATCTCACGCCGATAGATCAGATACTGGTCAAACACATCCGCCAGACGCTCGGCCAGCTGCAAACGGCGCAGTTCGGCCGCTTCACCGTCCAGATATTGTGCTACAGCGGGGATATCAGGCGCCATTTCCGGAAGCAGGGCATATAAATGCCACACCAGGTGCTCGCGCACGTAGGCGGAACTGTCGGCAGCCCTGTCTTCATCAAGACTGTGCGCCATCAGCTGCCAGAAAAAACGCGCCGGCAGCGGCATCTGCAGATTGGCCGCGACCCCCTCGCTTTCCGCCAGTTGCATCCGTAACCAGCGCGCCAGTCCATGGTTGGGCACCACAATGGTATCGGGTTTGAGCGGAGAAACGGCAGTGTTTCGCGCGCGCAACTCGGCCAGCAGTTCAGCCAGGCGCTGCATGTCGTGGTGATGGAAGAGATAAAACACTGGCGCCTGACTCCGCGTCCGGGTAATGCCCTGGTATTTAATACCGGGTTCACGTCAGCTGCTGTTGCCCATGAACCCCCGCTTCGATGCCGGCAGCCTGTCGGACCTGGATGCAACAGCCTGCTAGACTGCCGCCATGACAACGCAGATCACCTGGTCCCCCGGCAGTATTGACCTGCACACCCATTCGACAGCTTCCGACGGCCGCCTGCCGCCCGCCGCGCTGGTAGATGCCGCGGCAGACAACGGGGTTGAACTGCTGGCCCTGACCGATCATGACACGCTGGCGGGTCTGGATGAAGCCTCCCGACAAGCACGCCGGCGTGGCATCCGGTTGGTTTCCGGTGTGGAAATCTCGGTGAGCTGGGAAAAACGCACGCTGCATATTGTTGGTCTGGACGTGGACCCGGCGCAGCGGGACCTTGCCGGCGGCCTGGCGGGGCTGCAGGCACTGCGCGCCCGGCGGGCTGATGCCATGGGCGAACAGCTCGAAGCCAGGGGCCTTTCTGACGCCACTGCCCGCGCTCGGGAACTTGCGGACGGGGGCCAGATCACCCGCGCGCACTATGCCCGCCTGCTGGTGGACGACGGTCTGTGCAGCAAGCCGCAACAGGCCTTTAAACGCTTTTTGAAACCGGGGCGCCCAGGCTATGTCGGCGTCGTCTGGGCCGAACTGCAAACAGCCATTGACTGGATTCATGCCGCAGGCGGCCAGGCGGTGCTGGCCCACCCGCTGGCCTATGGTATGAGCGGTGCCTGGCGCCGGCGTATGCTCAGCGCTTTCACCGAGGCCGGCGGCGATGCCATGGAGGT
>SLRW01000002.1 GCA_007130745.1 Gammaproteobacteria bacterium | reverse complement strand
TGATTGGGTGGGTAACGAATGTCGCGCTTCAGCGCGGCACATCATCGAAGCGCCGAAGGCGCAAGATCATCTGAAAACTGAAAACTTGAAACGCCCTCCGGGAAGCGCAGCTTCCCGGAGGGATCAGTGCAACGCACTGTGCGCGAGCGCGATCACGGCGACGCCGAGCAGGATCAGCACGATCTGCTGGACACCGGAGCGGGCGTCGGTGTGTTTGTGCAGACCGGGAATCAGATCGGCCACCGCCACATAGATAAAACTGGAGGCAGCCACCGCCAGCACATAGGGCAACAACATGGTCAGATCCTGCAGGGCAAACCAGGCCACCACCCCGCCGACCACTGTGGCCAGACTGCTCAGCACATTAAAGGCCAGCGCGCGCAGGCGGCTGAAACCGCTGTTGAGCAAAATCGCGAAATCGCCGACTTCCTGCGGCACTTCATGCGCCGCCACTGCCAGCGCCGTGACAATGCCCAGATGGATGTCGGTGAGGAAGGCGGCGGCAATCAGCACGCCATCCACCAAATTGTGCAGGCCATCACCGATCAGGATCAGCGTGCCGTCGGCGCGATGATCATGATCGCCCGAAGCGGCCGGATCATCCCCGGCGTCTTCATCACCTACATAGTGAAAATGGCGCCACAGCACCATCTTCTCCAGCAGGAAAAACACCAGCAGGCCGGCCAGCAGGGTCAGACCGATCATATGGGGATCAGCATTGGCATCGGTGAGCGCATGCGGCAACAGCGCCAGCAAGGCTGCGCCGAGCAGCGCACCGGTGGCAAAACTGATCAAATGCGGCAACAAACGCGCACGTACGGCCCGGGGGAACAACAAAAACAGGCCGGCAGCAAGCACGCTCAGCACGCCGCCAAACACGCAGAACAGAACGATCCATCCCAGCACCGGCATACCCGTCAACCCGCCTCCCCGGCCAGCCAGATCAGCGAAGCCATGCGCCCGCAAACTCCATCACGCCTGTGGGAATAGAACCATTGCGACTGCCCGGCGGTACACCAGTGCCCGCCCCAGACTTCATGGACGTCCACCCGTGCCAGCCGACGCCGGGCCAGAGCATAAAGATCAGCGTGCCAGCGATCGCCCTGCCCTGCCTGAAAACACGGCGCGGCGCCGGGGTCATCGCGGACAAAAGCGCGGCGCACCTCCGGCCCGACCTCGAAAGCATCCTGCGATATGGCCGGCCCCAACCAGGCCAGCAGATCGGCCCGGGCACCTCCCAGGGCGGTGACAGCCGCCTCAATCACGCCCTCCGCCAGGCCGCGCCAGCCCGCATGTACCGACGCGACCCGGTCGCCTTCGCGACTGCACAACAGCACCGGTAAACAATCCGCAGTCAGCACCGCGCACACATGCCCCGGACGATCCGTCCAGACGCCATCGGCCTGCGGCGGCTGTCGCCCATGATCAGGCAAGTGCAGGACGCGATCGCCATGCACCTGTTCCAGCCAGACGGGGTCCGTCGGCAGGTCCTGCGCATGTAACAGCCGGCGACGATTCTCGGCCACCGCCTCGGCTACATCCCCAACGCCCGCGCTGAGATTCAGGCTTTCCATGCCGTCGCGACTGACCCCGCCCTGACGCGTGGTGGTGCATGCCCGCACACCAGGCGGCGCCGGCCAGTCGGGAACCACTACCGGCAAGCCGCTCTGCCATTCCAGATCAGAGGGGCTGGCTGTCTTGTTGTTCACAATCACCCTCCGGAAATTCGCGTCACGCTGATTGTCACAGACAAATTCACTGCGGCGGCGCCATCTCCGCCAGCATGGCGACCAGCGCGCCGAGGTCATCAGGCCAGGGCGCTTCCCACACGAACTGCTCATCCGTCTCCGGATGCAGCAGCGACAATCGTTTCGCATGCAGAGCCTGGCGCGAAAAACCCTGCACCTGCTCACGCAGCCCGGCCGGCAATCCGGCCGGCAAACGCCGGCGGCCACCATACACGGGATCACCCACGATCGGGTAACCCAGCGCTGCCATGTGTACCCGGATCTGGTGCGTACGCCCCGTTTCCAGCGTCACCTTCAGGCGGGTAAACCCCCGATAGCGTTCGGCAATACGATAATGGGTAATCGCCGGCCGACCATCCCGACGCACTGCCATCCGTTTGCGATCCACCGGATGCCGTCCCATCGGTTCATCCACCGTGCCGCCACTGATCATCTCGCCCAGCACCACGGCATCGTATTCACGACCGATTTCGCGGCGCTGGAGCGCTGCCGCCAGCACGGTATGCGCCGCCAGGGTGCGCGCCACCACCAGCACCCCGGAGGTATCCTTATCCAGCCGATGTACCAGCCCGGAGCGCGGCACATCCGCCAGCTCCGGCGCGCGGTGCAACAGGGCATTCTGCAAGGTGCCGTCAGGGTTGCCGGCGCCCGGGTGCACCACCAACCCGGCGGGCTTGTTAATCACCAGCAGCGCCGCATCCTCGTAGAGCACATCCAGAGTGATGGACTGCGGCTCAATCGTCGGTTCACTGACCGGCGGCGGACGCTCGACCCGCAGATAATCACCGGCCTGCACCAACGTACGCGGACGCGTCACCACTTCACCATTGACTCGTACATAGCCCTCACGCAGCCAGGCCTGCAAGCGGTTGCGGGAAACCCCAGGCACCAGTTGCGCCACCACCACATCCAGTCGTGCCCCGGTGTACTCCTCAGGCACCGGCCCTTCATGCAATACGGTTGTTTGATTCATCGCAGCGCGGGTCCGGAAGTCGGTATTGTTGACGCCAGGCATGGTCGCAAACAGATCACAACGTTATACTCTCCCGGCAGTCACGCTTCGGCGCAGTATCAGAGCACACTGGCGCCGGCTCGTTTTTTACGATCACCATCCGGCGGCGGCGCCTTCCCGCCCCGGCTTGCAGGACCCCCTGAAAATGCCGCACAAGTTTATCACGACACTGCGCCACCTCCCGCTGCTGGCGCTCGTCCTGACACTGGTCGCCTGCGCGGCTGCCCCCAGGGACGACATCAGCCGTTCGCCCCAGCAAATGTACGACCACGCCCAGGAGGCCCTGGAAACCGCAAACTGGCCGGAAGCCATTGATCGCCTGAATGCCCTGGAAGCCCGTTACCCCTTCGGCGCCTACGCCCGGCGCGCACAACTGGAGCTGATACGCAGCCACCATCAGATGCAACAGTGGGACGCCGCGCTGTCCACCGCTGACCGCTTTCTCAACGAAAACCCGGGGCACCCCGACAGCGTCTGGGTGCAATACATGCGCGGCGTGGTCCAGTTCGATCGCACGGTGCGTTTCCTGGAACGCAGCCGCTGGCGTCTGGATCGCTCACCCATGGATCCCGAACCGGCGCGCGGCGCCTTCCAGGACTTCACGCTGCTGCTGCGGCGCTATCCTGACAGCGAATACGTCGCTGACGCCCGCCAGCGCATGGTCTACCTCTATAACCGCCTCGCCCGGCACGAACTCGGCGTAATCGAATACTACATTGAACGTGAAGCCTGGCTCGCCGCGGCCAACCGCGCCACCGACCTGATCGCGCGCTACCCCGAAGCCACCGTGCTGCCGCAAACCCTGCGCCTGCTTGAAACCAGCTACATTGAGCTGGACCTGCCGGAACTGGCCGAGGATACCCGGCGCGTCTACGAGGCTTCTTTCGGTAACCGCAGCCCCTGAAACCCTGTTGCCGAAGCGCCGGGCTGTGTACTGTAATAGTCGGCCATTGCCCAATACACAGCCAGGGGGGAACAACCGGTCATGCGGGATTTTTTTGAAACCGTACGCCACCGCCACTCGGTGCGGCGCTATCGCAACGATGCACCGGTCAGTCGCGAAGGCCTTCACGCCATCCTGGAAACCGCCTGCGCCGCGCCATCGGCAGGCGATCTGCAGGCCTACCACATTTACGTGATCAGCGAGTCCGACCGGCGTGATGCGCTGGCCCGGGCCAGTCGCAATCAGGATTTCGTGCGCGACGCGCCCGTATGCCTGGTGTTCTGTGCCGACAGCGAGCGCTCGGCCGGCGAGTTCGGCGAGCGAGGCGCGCAACTGTACGCCATCCAGGACGCCACCATCGCCGCCACCTATGCCCAGCTGGCCGTGGTGGCCGCCGGCATGGGCTCAACCTGGGTGGGAGAATTCGACAGTGCAGCCCTGGCAAAGCTGCTGAACATGCCAGCGCACTACACACCGGTAGCCATGCTCAGTATCGGCTACGCCGCCGAGCTGCCCGAGCCCACCCCCCGTCGCCGCCTCGACGAATTAGTCACTTACGATTAACAATCGTAAGTGACGTGATTACGTGATAGTGACGTGATTAGGTGATTACGTGATTAGGTCGGTGGTGTGCGGCGCCGCCGCACAAATCAAATAAAAAAGCGCGGCCCCGCCGCGCACATTCACGTAACCACTTAACCACGTAATCACTTAATAACGCACTTCGGGCTATTAGCCCTGCGCGGCTGCGCAGGGCTAATAGCCCGAAGTGATCGGATATCTCCGATCACGACCGAAGGCGCGGCGGGTGATCCGCACGCCGGGCGGCGCCTGGCGGCGCTTGTACTCGTTGCGTTTAACCAGCCCCGCCACGCGCCGGACCACGGCTTCCTCATAGCCGCGCGCCACCACCTCGGCCACCGGGCGCTCCTGTTCGACCAGCGCCTCCAGCACGGCATCGAGAATCTCGTACGGCGGCAGGCTGTCGCTGTCGGCCTGATCGGCGCGCAGTTCGGCGCTGGGCTCGCGTGTAATCACCCGTTCTGGAATCGCCGGCGACAGACTGTTGCGGTAACGGGCCAGCCTGTAGACCATCAGCTTGGAAACATCCTTGAGCGGCGCAAAACCACCCACCATATCCCCGTACAGCGTGGCGTAGCCCACCGCCATTTCACTCTTGTTGCCGGTGGTCAGCACCATACGGCCGGTCTTGTTGGAAATGGCCATGAGGATGACTCCGCGGCAGCGGGCCTGGATGTTCTCCTCGGTGAGATCCTCGGCATACCCCTCAAAGCGTGGCGTCAGCACCTCAAGCATGGCGCGGAAAGGTTTCTCAATAGAGATCTGGTGATAATCCACGCCCAGCAGCTCGGCCTCGGCACGGGCATCTTCAAGGCTGATATCGGCGGTATAGCGCGAGGGCATCATCACCGCCTCGACGCGCTCAGCGCCGAGGGCATCCACGGCAATCGCCAGCACCAGCGCCGAGTCAATCCCGCCGGACAGCCCCAGCACCACACCCGGAAAACCGTTGCGATCCACATAATCGCGTACGGCCAGGGTCAGTGCGGCATAAACAGAGGCCTCCGGGCCCAGCGGCTGGCTCACGGCAGCAGCATCCACCATCGGCGCGCCGGCAGCATCCAGCGGCACAGCGAACAAACCCGACTCGAATGCCGGCGCCCGATACACAATGCGTCCGCGCGCATCGCAGACCAGGGACTCGCCGTCAAATACCAGCTCATCCTGGCCGCCCACCGCATTCACATAAATGATGGGGCAATCGGTTTCCTGGGCCCGGGCCGTGAGCACCTGGCCCCGTTCTCCGCCCTTGTCCAGGTGGAAGGGCGAGGCATTGAGATTAAGCAATACCCGGGCGCCGGCGGCGGCTGCCATAGCCGCCGGCTCGGGCTCCCAGATGTCCTCGCAGATAGTCACCCCCAGCGCCAGCCCGTTGACCTCGAACACCGTGGCGCTGTCGCCGGGGCGAAAATAACGCACCTCGTCGAAAACGCTGTAATTAGGCAGGCGGTGCTTGCGGTAATTGGCAATCTTCTTGCCGTCGCGCAGCACACAGGCCGCATTGAAGGCACACTCGGCGGTGTACTCGGGATAGCCGACCACCATATGAATGCCGTGGACTGATTCACGCAAACGCGTCAGCGCGCGCGCCACCCGCTGGCGCATGCCATCACGCAGCAGCAAATCTTCAGGGGGATAGGCCGTCAGCGCCAGCTCCGGGAACACCACCACATCGGCACCGTATTCATCGCGGGCGCTGACGGCGGCCTCGATAATGCGACTGGTGTTGCCATCGACATCGCCGACCTGCAGGTCGAGCTGCGCCATCACAATCAGCACTGCGGCATCGGCTGTCGTGGACATCGGCGTTTCCTGTTTGGCTCGGACCTGGCCGTGGACTACAGCAGCGCGGCCATGGCCGCGCCGAGTTCCGCCGGCGAACGCACAGTGCTTACTCCAGCGGCTTCCAGCGCCTCGAACTTGCCCTCGGCGGTACCCTTGCCGCCGGTGACAATGGCCCCGGCATGGCCCATGCGCTTGCCGGGCGGCGCGGTGACCCCGGCGATATAGGCCACTACCGGCTTGCTCATATGATCGCGGATGTATTCGGCGGCCTGTTCCTCGTCACTGCCGCCAATCTCGCCCACCATGATCACGCCTTCGGTATCGGCATCGGCCTCGAACAAGGCCAGGCAATCGATGAAGCTCATGCCGCGCACTGAATCACCGCCAATGCCCACGCAGGTGGACTGGCCCAGACCATTCTGCGTAGTCTGATAGACCGCTTCGTAGGTCAGGGTGCCCGAACGCGAGACAATACCCACGCGGCCGGGCTTGTGGATCATGCCCGGCATGATGCCGATCTTGCACTGCCCGGGGGTAATTACGCCGGGGCAATTCGGCCCCACCAGACGCACGTCTTCGCCGGCCAGCGCCGCCTTCACGCGCACCATGTCGGCCACCGGGATATGCTCGGTGATACACACCACCAGCTTCACACCACCATCGGCGGCCTCGAGAATGGCATCGGCGGCAAAGGGCGCCGGCACATAAATCACGGAGGCCTCGGCGCCTGTCTCTTTTACCGCATCGGCTACCGTGTCGAACACCGGCAAGTCAAGGTGGGTTTCGCCACCGCGGCCGGGCGTTACGCCGCCCACCAGCCGGGTGCCGTAAGCCAGCGCCTGTTCCGAATGGAACGTGCCCTGCCGGCCGGTAAAGCCCTGGCAGATCACCCGTGTATTGCTGTCAACCAGAATACTCATTCATTACACCCGCTTGTGCTGCTATCAGTGTGGTCGCTTGCTGCATCCGTCTGGGTGCCGGCTCCTGCTCAATTCAACTGCGCCACCGAAGACACCGAATAAATCCTGTTTTTGCCACTGGTAATTTCTGTGCTTTGGGTAAATACCGCACTCAGTTGGCCGCGGCAATCGCCTTTTCGGCGGCGTCGTCCAGATCCTCGGCGGCGATCAGCTCAAGTCCGCTTTGCTCCAGCATCTCGCGCCCCTTGTCCACGTTGGTGCCCTGCAAGCGCACCACCACCGGCAGATGCAAATCCACTTCGCGCGCGGCCGCGATGATGCCCTCGGCGATCAGGTCGCAGCGCACAATACCGCCAAAGATATTCACCAGAATGGCCTTGACCTCTTTGTCGGAGAGAATCAGCTTGAAGGCTGCGGTCACCCGCTCGGCCGTAGTGCCACCCCCCACATCCAGAAAATTCGCCGGCCGGCCGCCGTGCAGCTTGATCACATCCATGGTCGCCATGGCCAGACCGGCGCCATTGACCATGCAGCCGATATCGCCGTCCAGCGTCACATAGTTGAGATCATGCTCACCGGCCTTGCGCTCGGCCTCGTCTTCCTGGCTGGCGTCGCGCATCCCGGCCAGGCGCTGCTGGCGATACAGAGCGTTATCGTCAAGGTTGACCTTGGCGTCCAGCGCCAGCAGCTCGCCCTTGCCGGTAACAATCAAGGGGTTGATTTCCACCAGGCTGGCATCGCATTCGGTATAAAACCGATACAGCCCTTCGGCAATGGCATGCAGCTGCTTCACCTGGGCCTTGTCCAGCCCCATGCCGAAACCCAGCCGGCGCGCATGAAAGCCCTGGAAGCCGCTGGCCGGATGCACGGCCACGGTATGAATTTGCTCCGGGGTCTTGGCCGCCACTTCTTCTATATCCATGCCACCGGCAGACGAGGCCATGAAAATCACGCGCTCGCGGTCGCGATCCAGCAACACGCTGAGATACAGCTCGCGGGCAATATCCTGCCCGGTCTCTACCAGCACCTGGCTAACCGGCTGACCCTCGGCGTCGGTCTGCGGCGTCACCAGCCGCGTGCCCAGCATGGCTTTGGCATATTCCCCTGCCTGTTCAGCAGAACGGGCCAGTTTCACGCCACCGCCCTTGCCGCGCCCGCCGGCATGCACCTGAGCCTTGACTACCCACAGCTCGCCCCCCAGCTTGCGCGCGGCGGCCATCGCTTGTTCGGGGGTTTCGGCCACGCTACCCTCGGGTACCGGAACGCCATATTCGGCAAACAGGGTCTTGGCCTGATACTCGTGCAGATTCATCAGCTAATCACTCCGGTCGCGCTGGACGTGCGAGGGCGCTATTCTGGTACAAAGCCGTTATGGAAGCAAAACGCGGCGCGGTGGGCCGGTGCCGGCCAGACCGCGCCGGGCCCGGGGAAATCCGAATGCATCTGATTCTTGCCATCGTTCTGATCATGCTCATCGGGCTGGTGCTCTGGAGCGTGCTTAAACCGCCCGCGCCTCCCGGCGACAACCCGCGCACCAAGGGCGACTACGAGCCCATGGTGCGCTGCCATCAGTGCGGTGTGAACCTGCCCCAAAGCCAGGCTTCGCGTGATAACGACGGTGCCTGGTGCTGCCCGGCCCACCACCATGAAAACCACTGAGGAGCTCACCGCCGAAGCGCTCAACCCCGAGCCGCGCTGGCGGGCGCTGCGCTTTTACAACGGCATGCGCCTGGCCATTGCCGCCTTCGTCATCATTGCCGCACTGATTGCCCCGCGCGCCACACTCTGGGTCTCGCCGCTGCAACCCGCGCTGGTCTGGCTGGGCGGCGGCTATCTGCTGCTGGCGATAAGCTGGTATATCACAATTGCCCTCAAGCGCCCGGGCGTGATCTGGCAGAGCCATATCCAGCTGAGTCTGGACATGCTGATGATCAGCGCGCTGATTCATGCCAGTGGCGGTCTGGGCAGCGGCCTGGGCACGCTGATCCTGGCGCCGGTGGCCGTAGCCGGACTGATCCTGCCCACCCGCATGGCCGTGCTCTACGCCGCCGTGGCCTCAATTATCCTGCTGGGCGAGCAATTCTGGCTCGGCTTTAGCGATACACGGACACCGCTGTGGACCCAGGCCGCGGTACTGGGCGTGATGGCCTTTATCGCCGCGCTGGGTGCCGGTTTTCTCGCCCGCCGGGTGCAGGAAACCGAGGCCCTGGCCGAGCGCCGGCGCCAGGATCTGCAAACCCTGGCGCGGCTGAATGAAATCGTCATCCGCAATATGCACAGCGGCATCGTGGTGATCGACCGTGATCAGCACATTCGCCTGCTCAACGCCGAGGCCGCCCGCCTGCTGCTGGACAAACCGGAACAGGATGTGACCGGCCGGCCGTTACGCTCGGTCTCCCCCGCGCTGGGCGAATGCGCCGTCCGCTGGCTGGCCGGCGATCACAGCTCCCACACTCTCGCCGCCGTGGGCCAGGCCACCGACATCACCCCGCATTTCACCCCGCTGGGCCATGACGGCCGGGTAGGCACACTGATTGTACTGGAGGATCTCTCGCTGATCCGCCACCGCATGCAGGAGATGAAACTGGCCGCCCTGGGCCGACTCACAGCCAGCATCGCCCACGAGATCCGCAACCCGCTGGCGGCCATGACCCAGGCCGGCCAGTTGCTGGCCGAAGACGGCGCCGCCGATACGGATGAGGAAAAACGCCGGCTCACCGACATGATCCTGCGTCAGGGGCAACGCATTAACGGCATTGTGGAAAGCGTCTTGCAGCTTTCACGCCAGCCGGCGGCGCAGCCCGGCGAGCTGGACCTGGCGCAATGGCTGCCGGAAGCCGTGGCACGCTACCGCGAGGAATGCGGCTCACCCGGACCGAACATTGACCTGCACTTTCACACCGAACACACCCGCGTGCCCGTGGATCCGGCACATCTAACCCAGGTGCTGTGGAATCTGCTGGACAATGCCCGCCAACATGGTGCGCACGAACACGGCGAGACTGCCATCCGGGTTGAGGTCGGACACTTCGGCCACGGCCATCAGGTCCACCTGGATGTGCTGGACAACGGCCCGGGGATTACGCAGAATCCCGACGCGGATATTTTCGAGCCCTTTTTCACCACCAGCCACCAGGGCACGGGCCTGGGCCTGTTTATCTCGCGCGAGCTGTGCGAGTTCAATGGCGCCACCCTGAGCGTGGTGTCGCACGACGGGCCCGGCGCCTGCTTTCGTATCAGTTTTGCCGCCCATTCCAGTGAGCACTGACAGGCACGCACGAGCATGAGCCAACCCTGCATCCTGATAGTCGACGACGAGCCCGATCTGGTCACGCTGCTGGAGATGACCCTGCGCCGCATGGCGCTGGACACCGCCAGCGCCGGCGACCTGGCCGGGGCGCGCAAGCTGCTTGCCGAGCGCGAATTCGCCCTGTGCCTTACCGACATGAAACTGCCTGATGGTAACGGCATCGAGCTGGTGCGCCAGATCCGCGCCGAATACCCCGAGCTGCCGGTGGCCATGATCACCGCCTACGGCAACGTCGAATCCGCCGTGGAAAGCCTCAAGGCCGGCGCCTTTGATTTTGTGCCCAAGCCGGTGGACCTGCCGGTATTGCGCCAGCTGGTGGAAGCCGCCCTGCGTACCGGTGCCAGCGAACCGGAAGAGCGCCGTTCACGCGATATCCTGCTGGGCGACTCCGCCCCCATGCGCGAACTGCGCGGGCTGATTGCGCGGGTAGCGCGCGGTCAGGCGCCGGTGTACATCAGCGGCGAATCCGGTACCGGCAAGGAACTGGTCGCGCGCCTGATTCATGACAAAAGCCCGCGCGCCGACGGGCCCTTCGTGCCCGTCAACTGTGGCGCCATTCCGGCCGAGCTGATGGAAAGCGAGTTCTTCGGCCACAAAAAGGGCAGCTTCACCG
>SLRW01000027.1 GCA_007130745.1 Gammaproteobacteria bacterium | reverse complement strand
CCCAGCATGAATATTGCGGATAATTCCTTTGTCCCCGAACCGGCGCTGCATATCTTCTACCATCGCCGGGTGGCCGACATCGAGGACAGCCTGCCCAAATACCGTGGCTACTGGCCCAGTCAGCTGGCGTTTACGCGCCATCTGTTGCCGGCGATGTTCAGGTCACACCGGCCTGACTGAGTTGTCCGGATTGCGGTGTGTTCGCATGCCACGGGAGTTCAGACACCCGGGACGCCGCCGGCAAGCAGACTGGCCAGGAAAATCGTGCTCAACCTCAGGTAGATGCTGACGCCGGTGATGTCGGTGATGGTGGTCAGCACCGGCCCGGTCATCATCGCGGGATCCTTGCTCATGCGTTTGATTACGAAGGGGATGGTGCCGCCCACAATACTCGCGATGAGTACGTTCATGGCAAGCGCGATCCCGGCCACGATGCTGAGGGTCAGGTTGCCCTGGAAAATATAGGCAATTACGCCGAACAGGGCGCCCAGGGCGAGGCCGTTGAAAAGGCCGATCGCCAGCTCCTCGCGCAGGGATTTCCAGACGCCACGCAACCGGGCCTCGCCCAGGGCCATGCTGCGGATGGAGACAGACAAGGCCTGGATGCCGACATTGCCGCATCATGGGCAGGAAGGCGGCGAGGATGGTGACCTGCACGATGGTGTCCTCGAAAGAGGAAATCACCCATACCGCACCCAGGTTGAGGAATATATTCGCTGCCATCCACGGCAGGCGCATCCGTACAGCCTGCCCGGTGGGCGCTTTACGTGCGGTCCGTATGGCCTCTCTCACCACTTATCCCTGTTCAATGGCCAGAAATCAGGGGCTCATGACCGCCCCGGCCGTGTCTTCCTCGTAGCTGCCGAAGCGTTCGATTTCAGCGCGGAATTCATCATCGAACTGTGCCATCAATTCATCGGCCTGCTCCATTTGAGCGAAAATTCGGGCGGCAAAGGGGGCCGGGACGTGACTGATAACCGCGCCGGCGCGCGGCCAGCCAAGCAGAGCGAGAAATGTCAGGACCTCGGGCAAGGGCGCCTCAATGATGACGTGGGCACAGCGCTGGGGTGACAAACGGTGCGCGGTGCGGGCGGCTTCTTGAGGGTTGTTTTCGCTCAACAGCCGGGCGACATCCCCGGCATAGCGGTCCAGTGTGCTTGTTATCAGCAGCATGGGGTCTCTGCGTTTGTTGGAGCAAAGTGATCCGCCGAGTATATTGGCCCGCAGCCCGCGAAGCGATGCGTGGTCGGGTGCGGGTGCTATGATCGCAGTGGATTGTTGCGCACCGGTGTATTCCCGACATGGAGGGACACAAATGAGCAAAGCGCAGGCAAGCGGTGAGGGGAAGAAACAGAATAAAACGCCAGCCGGGCCAACTTCGGGGGGGGTGAGCTGGCCGGCGGGGCTGCTTTTGGCGCTGGCGGCGATGGCTGTGGTTTGTGCCGGGCTATGGTTTTTTGTGCCGGTACGGGATGCCTGGCTGGGGGTGCCCTATGTGCTGGAGGAGCCGGCGGAGGTCACGGGGCGAAGCAGCTTTAGTTTCAGCGCCGAGGTGCCCTGTAACCGTTTTTACACCCGCGAGATCGGTTTCCGGCTGGAGCCGCCGGTGGTGCTGGATCACCCGCGGGATGCCTTTCTGGCGGCGGATGGCAGGGCGCGGCTGAAGCTCACCCAGGGTGAGATTATGCTGGAGAAAGACATTGATCTTGCGGACACCGGCATGAGCTATGACGAGGGTGGCATCCGTTCGCGGGTTGTGGCCCGCTATGCCCCTCCGGGTACGCCTTTTTGTGGCACCCAGGAAATCGAACTGAAAGTCAGCGAGTTAAATTTCAATTTGCGCCGGCACGCGCCGGTGGTTTATGTGTCGCGGGATCGCCGCCGCTGAGTTCGGGCCACCTGAAGCATAATGGCAGAATGGTCGGCTCATGCGGCAAATGGGCCGTGAGTCAGGGGAGGGGAGAGATGTCCGGGAGAATCCGCAGTTTTGAGGCTAAACGCTGCCTGGTGACCGGCGCGGCCAGCGGGATCGGCAAGGCCACGGCAGAAGCGCTGGCACAACAAGGCGCCCACCTCGTGCTTACCGATATCAACGAGCCGGCGCTGCAACAAAGCGTGCGTGAAATTCGTCAGGCCGGTGGCACGGTGCTCACCGCGCAGGCGCTGGATATTCGCGATTTTACCGCGGTCAAGGGCTTTGCGAGGGCGGTTCACGAGGCCCACGGCAGCCTGGATGTGGTGATGAATGTCGCCGGGATTTCGGTCTGGGGCGAAGTGGACAAGCTGCGCCACGAAGACTGGCGTGATGCTGTCGAGGTCAACCTGATGGGCCCCATTCATGTGATCGAATGCTTTGTGCCGCCGATGATTGAGGGCGCGCGCGGTGGCCACCTGGTCAATGTGTCCTCGGCCGCGGGCTTGTTCGGGCTGGCCTGGCATGCGCCGTACAGCGCCGGCAAATTCGGTCTGCGGGGTATTTCCGAGGTGCTGCGCTTTGATCTGGAGCAGCATGGTATCGGCGTGAGCCTGGTCTGCCCCGGCGGGGTGGATACCGGGCTGGTCAATACCGTGCGCATTGTGGGTGTCGATACGGAAAGCCCGACTCTGGTGAAAATGCGAGAGCGTTTCCGCAAGCATGCCGTCAGCCCCGAGCAGGCGGCACGGGCGATTCTCAAGGGCGTGAAGCGCAACCGCTATCTGGTGTTTACCTCCAGCGATATCCGCATCGGCCACTGGTTCCAGCGCCACTGTCACTGGCTGTATGTGCGCATCATGCGCCGCATTT
>SLRW01000091.1 GCA_007130745.1 Gammaproteobacteria bacterium | reverse complement strand
ACGGTTGACCCGACGACCGGTTGAGTTATAGTGGCCTCTAGTATTTAATGTTCTGGTAGATGTTTTTGGGCCAAGTGCCCCGTTCCTAAGGAAAATTGGCTGTGTTTAAAAAGAAAGCCAAACCGATCCTGGGGTTGGATATCAGCTCAACAGCAGTCAAGCTGCTCGAGCTTGGCGGTTCACCCGAGGACATCCGCGTGGAGAACTACGCGGTCGTGCCGCTACCGGCTGACTCCGTCGTGGACAAGCTGGTGGTCGACCCCGAAGCTGTGGGCGAAGCCATTCGCAAGGCGGTACGCAAGGCCGGCACCCGCACCAAGCGGGCCGCTATCGCCGTGGGCGGGGCGTCAGTGATCACCAAGGTTATCCAGCTGCCGGCCGGTCTCAGCGACGACGACATGGAAGAACAGGTACGTCTTGAGGCCGATCAGTATATTCCCTTCCCGCTTGAAGAAGTGGGTATGGACTTCGAGGTGCTCGGCCCCACTGAAGGCTCGGAAGGCTCTGTCGACGTCTTGCTGGCCGCCTGCCGCAGCGACAATATCGACAACCGTGTAGCTGCGGTGGAGCTTGCCGGGTTGGATTGCAAGATCGTTGATATTGAAGCCTACGCGCTGGAAAACGCCTTCGAACTGATGTTCGGTCACATGATGGAAGGCGAAAGCGACCAGGCCGTTGCCCTGTTGGATATGGGCGCAACCACGACTACCCTGAATATTATCCAGAATCACAAGGTCGTCTACACCCGCGATCAGGCCTTTGGTGGTCGCCAGCTGACAGACGAAATCATGCGCCATTACGGCCTCTCATACGAAGAGGCCGGCAAGGCCAAGCGCCAGGGCGGCTTGCCGGAGAACTACAGCCAGACCGTGTTGCAACCTTTCATTGAGGACGGCATTCAGCAGATCAATCGCGCGCTGCAGTTCTTTTTCTCATCGAACAACGACATCGATATGGTCGACCAGATCATCCTGACCGGAGGCAGCGCCAGTATTGAGGGGCTGGATACCGCAGTGCAGGAACAGCTTGATATTCCCACGCGTGTGGCCAACCCCTTTGCCAACATGAAAATACCCAAGGGGCCCAAGTTCCAGGCGATGCTGGCCGATGCCCCGGCCCTGATGACCGCCTGCGGGCTGGCAATGCGAGGCTTCGACTGACATGCCACATATTAATCTGCTGCCCTGGCGCGAAGAGCTGCGACAGGAGCGCAAGAAACAGTTTCTGACCATGCTGGCGGGCGCGCTGATCCTCACCGCCGGGTTGGTCTATCTTGCCCTCAGCCAGGTCCAGGGCATGGTGTCACACCAGGAGTCACGCAACCAGACGCTGCAGCGCGAGATTGCCCAACTTGATGAAAAAATTCGCGAAATAGACCAGCTGCGTGAAACCCGTGCGGACCTCGTAGCACGCATGCAGGTTATTGAGGAACTTCAGCAGCGGCGCACCGAGATCGTGCATCTCTTTGATGAGCTTGTGAGCACCCTGCCCGAAGGGATCTACCTGACTTCACTGAGCCAGTCCGGCGGCAATATATCCGTAGAGGGCGTGGCACAGTCCAATGCGAGAGTCTCGGTCTATATGAAAAACCTGGACGATTCCGACTGGCTCGCTGACCCGCAACTGCAGGTCATTGAAACCCGTGGTGAACGACCCAACCGTTTCAGTCAATTCTCGCTCCAAGTACGCCAGACCGTGCCGGCCGAAACCACGGCCGGGGAAGAGGGGGCCTCCTGATGGATCTCAAGGACCTCAACAATATTGACATCAACGACCTGGTCGAGGAAATCAAGAACTTCGACATCAACAAGGTCGGCTCCTGGTCATCCATGGCCCAGGGAATTGCCATCGGCGTGCTCTGCGTGATGGTCGCTTTCGCTGGCTACTGGTTTCTGATCAAGGACGAGTTCGAAAACCTGGAGCGCGTGGAACGCCAGGAACAGCAGTTACGCAGCACTTTCGAGGAGCGCCAGCACCGCGCGGCGAACCTTGATGACTACAAACAACAGCTGGAAGAAATGCGCGAATCCTTCGGCGCCATGCTGCGCCAGTTGCCTGGTGAAACCGAAATCGCCAACCTGCTGCAGGATATCTCCCAGACCCGTGCCTCTGTGGGCCTGGACGAGGAACTTTTCCGCCCCGAAACCGAGCGCCCGCGTGACTTCTACGCCGAGGCTCCGATCCGTATCCGCGTGATTGGCAATTTCCACCAGATGGGCGAACTCGCCAGTGGTCTGGCCGCCCTGCCACGCATCGTCACACTAAATGATGTCAGTATTCGACAGCGTGGTGGTCGTGATGGCCGTCCTGGCGAATCCCTGGTCATGGAAGCCACTGCCATGACTTACCGCTACCTTGATGACCGAGAAATGCGGGGCAACTAGCCCGCGAACAATGGAATAACGCCGGAACAATCATGAGCAGCACAAAACAGACAATCAGGGGGATGCGGGTCACCGTGCTGGCTATCGCCGCGAGCGTGGCCCTGGCCGGCTGTGGACGTGACACCTCGGACCTCGATCAGTATATCGAGAATGTGCACGCGCGCCCGGCTTCAGAAATCGAACCCATCCCCCAGATGCGCACCTTCGATCGCGTAACCTACGAACCGGCCGGGCGACGTGACCCCTTTACGCCGGATCGACGCAGCGCCGGCCTGATCGGCCTGGCCGAGCAGGCCACAACCGAACCGCCGCCCGATCATGACCGCCCCAGCGAGCCGCTGGAGGAATTTCCGCTTGATGGCCTGCGCATGGTTGGCACGCTGGAAATCGGCGGTCAACGCTGGGGCCTGATTCGTGATTCCGAAGGTATCGTCCATCGGGTTCGTACCGGCAACCATATGGGCTCCAATTACGGACGTATAGTGGAAATTAGCGAGACCCGTATCGAACTGATCGAACAGGTACCGGACGGCACTGGCGGCTGGCGAGAGCGCAGCGCATCCATGGCGCTGGCCGACTAGGCACCAGAAGCATACGACTCACTCTACAACCCAAGGGGGCGCCAGCTTCAGGCGCAAACAACAAGGCGGGCGGCAAGCCCCGGCAAGACCGGCAAACAGCCCGCCAGAAACGAGCAGGTGAACATGATGCAAGTGATCAGGCTTTTTAACGCATTCCGCCGTACCCACGCCGGCCCGGCGCCGCGTCGCATTAAGCATGGCGGCACCGCAATGCTGGCCCTGATACTGCTGACACTGTGCTGGCCGGCACAGACACTGGCCCAGAGCAATCAGCTGGTAGACATGGATTTCATCCAGCTATCTGGTGATCGGGTGGAAATCGTGCTGGAGCTGACGGGGCCGGCACCTGACCCCATCAGCTTCACCATCGACAGTCCGGCACGCATCGCCCTGGACCTTGCCGACACCGGCATCAGACTTGATCGCCGTTCCCGCCGCATTGATCAGGGCGTGGCCCAGAGCATCAGCACCGCCGAGGCCGACGGTCGTACCCGTGTGGTCGTCAACCTTAACCAGATGGTGCCCTACGCCACCCGCGTCGAGGGTAATCGCGTTTATCTCACGCTTAATGAACGTGACGCCGGCGCACAGGCAGCCCGCCGCGACGAGCCCGGGACCGAGACCCGCACGCGCACCGCAGAGCGTGCTGCCAGGAGCATCTCCGATCTTGACTTCCGGCGTGGTCGCCAGGGCCAGGGCCGGGTGCTGGTGGACCTCACCGACCCCAACACCCAGGTTGATATCACCGAACGCGGTGGGCGCACCATTGTGACCTTCAGGGATACCCAACTGCCTGACGAACTGATGCGGCGCATGGATGTGATTGATTTCGGCACCCCGGTGCAGACCATTGACGCCCGCCAGGTCAATGCCGACACCGAGCTGACCATCACCCCCGAAGGTGAATACGAGCGCTTGGCCTACCAGGCCGATGAGACCTTTTCGGTGGAGTTCCAGATAATCCCCGAAGATGAACTGGAACGTCGCCGGGTGGAAGAACGGGAATACACCGGCGACCGGATTACGCTCAACTTCCAGGACGTGGATGTCCGCGCCGTGCTGCAAATCCTGGCTGACGTAGCTGATGTCAACATGGTGATCAGCGACTCGGTATCCGGCAGCATCGCCCTGCGCCTGCAGCAGGTACCGTGGGACCAGGCGCTGGATATCATCCTTGAGAACAAGGGACTGGGGCAGCGCCAGGTGGGTAACGTGTTGTCGGTGGCGCCAATGAATGAAATCGCCCAGCGCCAGCGCGAAGCCGCCGAAGCCCGCGAGGTTGAGGAAGAACGCGCACCGGTTCGCCAGGAATATGTGCAAATCAATTATGCCCGCGCAGCGGATATTGCCTCACTGTTGCGATCCGGTGATTCTTCTCTGCTTTCCGACCGCGGCCGGGTTTCGGTGGACGAACGCACCAATACTCTGCTGGTCCAGGACACCGCCGCGCGTCTCAGCAATATGCGTGATCTGGTCAACAGACTCGACATTCCGGTACGCCAGGTGCTTATCGAATCGCGTATCGTAATCGCCAACACCGATTTCGAGCGTGACCTGGGTGGCCGCTTCGGCTTCACCCGCTTTGATCCCCAGGGACCACTGGTCACCAGCACCATCGAAGGCACCGAAACCATCTGGGATTCTTTCCCTGATGCCCCGCCAATCGAGATTCCCGGCGCCCCGGGGCGCCTGATGTCCAACTTCGGCGCCAGCGCCGGTGGCGGCAGCATTGCCTTCGCCATCCTGGGGGACAACTACCTGATTGACCTGGAATTGTCTGCCCTGCAGGCGGAAGGTCGCGGTGAGGTGGTCTCCAACCCGAGAGTGGTTACCGCCAACCAGCGCACCGCCCAGATCCAGCAGGGCGTGGAAATCCCCTTCCAGGAATCCACTGCTGCCGGCGCTACGGCGATTTCCTTCAAGGAAGCCACTCTGTCGCTGGAGGTGACCCCGCAGATCACCCCGGATGACCGCATTATCATGGATCTGGAAGTCGCCAAGGACAGCATCGGTCAGGTGGTGCCCACAGGCACCGGGGGCACGGTACCCACCATCGATACGCAGTCGGTGTCTACCCAGGTGCTGGTCGACGATGGCGCTACCGTCGTCCTGGGCGGCGTATTCGAACAGGAAGTACGTCAGGTGCGCACCAAGATACCGGTGCTGGGTGACATCCCGGTACTGGGCCGCTTCTTCCGTCGTGACCAGTCGACCAATGACCAGGCCGAACTGTTGATCTTCGTAACCCCGAGGATTCTGCGCGAAGGCCTCGCCCTCGACTGATCACGCACGGCGTCTGTCTTGTCCGGGGCGGCGGCTACGGCTCGCCGCCCCGTTTTTTTCTACAGCGTGAAACACCATGGCAATACCCAATCGCATTTTCATCATCGGCCCCATGGGCGCCGGCAAGACCACCGTGGGCCGACAGCTGGCCCGACTTACCGGGCTGGATTTCGATGATACCGATCACGAAGTCCAGCGCCGCACCGGCGTGGATATCTCCTTCATTTTTGACAAGGAAGGCGAAGAGGGTTTCAGACGGCGTGAAACCCGCGCGCTGGAGGCGCTTTCCGAACGTGAGGGAATCGTACTGGCCACTGGAGGAGGCATCGTCACCCAACCCGAAAACCGCCGGCTGCTGGCCGGACGCGGGGTCGTGGTTTATCTTTGCAGCGACATAGACACCCAGCTGGAGCGCACCCGCCACGATCGCGACCGCCCATTGTTGCAGTGTGAAGACCGCCGCGCCCGGCTCACCCAGCTGATGGAAGAACGCGACCCGCTATACCGTGAAGTCGCCGACATCGTGATTGAGTCCGGTGGTCGCCAGGCGCGTTCGGTGGCCCGGGAAATCATGGATCGCCTGCGTGATACCGGCCTGCCCGGACAATCCTGAACATACCCGGTCACCTCCTGCTCATGCGATAATCACGCTCCTTGAAGGCAACGCTGAGTTACGATGAATGAATCAGCGTTTCCTTAAACGCCTGCAACAGGGGCGATGCATGCGCACACTGAAAGTAGAACTTGGCAAGCGGAGCTATCCCATCCATATTGGCCGGGGTTTGCTCGAAAACGGCGGGCTGTGGCTTGAGCACCTGACCGGCCCCCAGGTGATGGTGGTCACCAATGAGGTACTGGCGCCAATCTATCTGGAGCCAGTCACACGCGCACTGGCCAGCCGCGAACTCGACGTGGCGAGCGTTACGCTGCCGGATGGTGAACAGCACAAAACCCTGGGCAGCTTTGAGCACATTATTGATGCGCTGATGACAAGGGGCTTTGGCCGCGACTGCACCGTGATTGCCCTGGGCGGGGGTGTTATCGGCGACGTGGCCGGCTTCGCCGCCGCCAGCTATCAACGGGGCGTCAGCCTGATCCAGATTCCCACCACCCTGCTGGCCCAGGTGGATTCCGCCGTAGGCGGCAAGACCGGAGTCAATCATCCAAAGGGCAAGAACATGATCGGCGCCTTTCATCAGCCGCGCTGCGTCATTGCCGACCTGGACGTACTGGACACCCTGGGTGAGCGCGAATACCGTGCCGGTCTGGCCGAGATCATCAAGTATGCCCTGATTGCCGACCGCGAATTTCTGGCCTGGCTGGAACAACACATGGATGAGCTGCTGGCACGTGAACCACAGGCTCTGACCCATGCCATCGAGGTATCCTGCCAGACCAAAGCCGATATCGTGGCCGCCGACGAACGCGAATCCGGACAGCGGGCCCTGCTCAATCTCGGCCACACCTTCGGTCATGCCATTGAAACCGCTACCGGCTATGGCAACTGGCTGCACGGCGAAGCAGTCGCCGCCGGCATGCACATGGCGGCCGATCTTTCACAGCGCCTGGGACTGATATCGCCCGCTGATGTCAATCGGGTGCGCCAGCTGCTGGAGGCAGCCCGACTGCCCACGACGGCGCCGGCAGACATGGACAGCGCGACCTTCCTGCAACTGATGGCCAGCGACAAGAAAGTCCTCAACAAAAAGCTGAGACTGGTGATCATGGCAAAGCTGGGGCAGGCGCTACTGCGCGATGATATTCCGTCACAAACCCTGCAGGCCACTCTGGATCATTTCTGCGCCGGGGCGCGCTGATTGCGCCTGTCCCGGGTGGCAGAATGTTTCCGTCCGGATTGATCCGGATCGCCTCGCTGGCTATACTTGCGGGTCCGCCTGACAGGCAGCTTACAGCGCTTTTCGGGCAGGCAAGCAAACGGGTCCAGACCGGCGGATTTGCCCGGTAGCCCACAGGGATACGCCCGGAGCACCGGATCCCCACCTCCGTTCCCGTCAGCCGATCCCCTTGTCGCCGTGACGGATGCGCCGAGCCACCGGCCGCGCGGGGGTGCCCGGAACAACCCCTAACAGGGCAACAGCAGCGAGCCAGCAATGGAAAAACAGTATCAGGGGCTTTATCGGCCCGAATTTGAAAAAGACAACTGCGGCTTTGGCCTGATCGCCCAGATGGATGACAAGCCCAGCCACTGGCTGGTCGAGACGGCGGTCAAGGCGCTGGTACGCCTGACCCATCGTGGCGCCGTGGCCGCTGATGGCAAGACAGGTGATGGCTGCGGGCTGTTGATGAAAAAGCCCGATGCCTTCCTGCGCGCAGTGGCCGCCGACAACAACATCGAGCTGGCCGAGCAGTATGCCGCCGGCCTGGTGTTCCTGAACACCGATGACAAACTCGCCGACGTGGCCCGGCAGGCTCTTGCCGGCGCCCTGGAGCAACAGGGCCTGGTGCTTGCCGGCTGGCGGGAAGTGCCCACCGACAACGCCGCCTGCGGCGAAGAGGCGCTCAAGAGCCTGCCCCATATCGAGCAGGTTTTCGTCAATGCCCCGGAGGGCATGGATCGCGAGACCTTCCAGCGCCATCTTTATGTGGCCCGCCGGCGCAGCGAAAAAGCCCTCGAGGCCAGCGACCCGGTATTCTATATCCCCAGCCTGGCGGTGGATGTGCTGGCCTACAAAGGCCTGGTGATGCCGACCAATCTGCCGGCTTTTTACCAGGATCTCGGCGACGAGCGCATGGCCTCTTCGCTGGTAGTCTTCCATCAGCGCTTTTCCACCAACACCTGGCCGCAGTGGCGTCTGGCGCAGCCCTTCCGCTATCTGGCGCATAACGGCGAAATCAACACCATCCGTGGCAACCGCAACTGGGCCGTGGCCCGTGGCGCCAAGTTTGCCACCCCGCTGCTGCCCGAACTCGATGAAATCCAGCCGCTGGTTTCGCTGGAAGGCTCCGACTCCTCCAGCCTGGACAACATGCTGGAACTGCTGCTGGCCGGCGGTATGGACATCTTCCGCGCCATGCGCCTGCTGATTCCGCCAGCGTGGCAGAACGTAGACACAATGGACGCCGACCTGCGCGCCTTCTATGAATACAACTCCATGCACATGGAGCCCTGGGACGGTCCCGCCGGCATCGTGCTGACCGATGGCCGCTACGCCGCCTGTTCGCTGGACCGCAACGGCCTGCGTCCGGCGCGCTACGTGATCACGAAAGACCGGCACATCACTCTGGCCTCCGAAGTCGGCGTGTATGACTACGCCGCTGCTGACGTAGTCGAGAAAGGCCGCCTCAAGCCCGGTGAAATGCTGGCGGTAGATACCAGCAATGGCCAGCTGTTACAGCCCGGGGACATCGACGAACAGCTCAAGCAGCGCCAGCCTTACAAGCGCTGGTTGCGCGATCACGCTCACCGGGTCGAGTCCACCCTGGACGACAACACGCTTACCACCGAGCCGCTGGATAGCCGTACGCTCAACGTCTACCAGAAACTTTTCGGCGTCAGCTTCGAGGAACGTGACCAGATTTTGCGGCCACTGGCCGAGGCCGGCCAGGAAGCGGTTGGCTCCATGGGTGACGACACCCCCTTCCCGGTGCTCTCCCGGCGCGCACGCTCACTGTTTGACTATTTCCGCCAGCAATTTGCGCAGGTCACCAACCCACCGATCGACCCCCTGCGAGAGCAGATTGTGATGTCGCTGGAGACCTGCCTGGGCGCGGAAATGAACGTCTTCGAGGAGACCGCCGAGCATGCCGCGCGACTGCTGATTGACTCGCCCGTGCTCTCCGAAGGCAAGTTCCGCCAGATTCTGGCGCTCGAGCAGCCGGGCTATGCGCATGAGGTCATCGACCTCAACTACCCTGCGGACACCCCTCTGGCCGAGGCGCTGAAGGATATATGCGAGCGTGCGGTTAAGGCGCTGGACGCCGGCAAGGTCATGCTGGTGCTGTCTGACCGCAACATCGGTCGTGACCGTCTGCCCGTACATGCCCTGCTCGCCACCGGTGCAGTGCATCACCGGCTGGTGGCCGAGGGCCGGCGCACCGACGCCAACCTGATTATCGAAACCGCCACCGCCCGCGACCCGCATCATTTCGCCGTACTGCTGGGCTATGGCGCCACCGCCATCTATCCCTACCTGGCCTACGAATGCCTGCATGATCTGGTGCGCACCGGCGAAATCGGCATCGATGACACCGAGCGCCTGTCAGGCAGCTACCGCAAGGGCATCAACAAGGGCCTCTACAAGATCATCTCCAAGATGGGCATTTCCACCATGGCCAGTTACCGGGGTGCCCAGTTGTTCGAGATCGTGGGCCTCGATGACGAGGTGGTGGACCTGTGTTTCCACGGCACCGTCAGCCGGATTCAGGGGGCCACTTTCGAGCACCTGCAACAGGACATCGCGCAGCTGGCCTGGATGGCCTGGAACCCGCGCGCGGCCCTGGACCAGGGCGGTCTGCTCAAATTTGTTCATGGCGGCGAATACCACGCCTACAACCCGGACGTCATCGCCACCCTGCAGGCGGCGGTGCAAAACGGCGACTACGCCACCTACAAGGAATATGCCCAAATCGTCAACAGCCGGCCGGTGACCGTGCTGCGCGACCTGCTACGCCTGCGCGAAGACACGGTCAAACCGATCAACATTGATGAAGTCGAGTCTATCGAGGAAATTCTGCCGCGCTTTGACAGTGCCGGCATGTCACTGGGAGCGCTCTCTCCCGAGGCGCACGAGGCCCTGGCCATTGCCATGAACCGCATTGGCGGCCGTTCCAATTCGGGCGAAGGGGGCGAGGCCCCGGACCGCTACGGCACCGAACGCACCTCAAAGATCAAGCAGGTCGCTTCGGGGCGCTTCGGCGTCACCCCGCATTATCTGGTCAACGCCGACGTCCTGCAGATCAAGGTCGCCCAAGGCGCCAAACCCGGTGAGGGGGGGCAGCTGCCCGGACACAAGGTCAACGAGATGATCGCCCGCTTGCGTTACTCCAAGCCGGGCGTAGCGCTGATTTCGCCGCCGCCGCACCATGACATCTACTCCATCGAGGATCTGGCGCAGCTGATATTTGACCTCAAACAGGTCAATCCGCAGGCACTGGTCTCCGTCAAGCTGGTGGCCGAACCCGGCGTGGGCACCGTGGCCGCCGGCGTGGCCAAGGCCTATGCCGATCTGATCACCATTTCCGGCTACGATGGTGGCACCGGCGCCAGCCCGCTGACTTCGGTGCGCTATGCCGGCACACCATGGGAACTGGGGCTGTCCGAAACCCACCAGACCCTGCGCGCCAACGACCTGCGTGACAAGGTGCGGCTGCAGACCGACGGCGGCCTCAAGACCGGCCTGGATGTAATCAAGGCAGCCATTCTCGGCGCCGAGAGCTTCGGTTTTGGCACCGGCCCGATGGTGGCGCTGGGCTGCAAGTACCTGCGCGTGTGTCACCTGAACAACTGCGCCACCGGCGTGGCCACCCAGCACAAGGTGCTGCGCTTCAAGCACTTTATCGGTCTGCCGGAAATGGTGGTGAACTTCTTCAAGTTCATCGCAGAGGATACCCGCGAATGGCTGGCACGGTTGGGCGCACGCTCCCTGCAGGACCTGATCGGCCGCACCGATCTGCTCGAGATTCTGCCAGGCGACACCCCCAAGATGCAGAATCTGGACCTCTCGCCATTGCTGGCCAATGGCGCCCTGGTATCGGACCAGCCACAGTACTGCCTGGAGCCGCATAACGAACCCTTCGACAAGGGCGAGCTGGCCGAGCAAATGGTT
>SLRW01000056.1 GCA_007130745.1 Gammaproteobacteria bacterium | reverse complement strand
CGGCGGAATAACCCTCGTACAGCTCAATTCCCAGGGCCCGCAACTGATCGCTCATGGGCGGATAGACATTGGCGTCCGAGCCGGTCACATGATGACCGGCGGCACGGGCCAGCGCCGCCACCCCGCCCATGAAAGTCCCGCAAATGCCCAGAATATGAATATGCACGCTACCAGACCGCCCTGGAATAATTGAGGTGAATGGTGTCATCACGAGTCACCAGCGAGGCTTCGGCAAGATCCGCCTGGGCCACGATCAGCCGGTCAAAGGGGTCACGGGTCCAGCCATGCTCTTCCGCCGCTCTGATCACCGCAGCAAACGGCATGTGACAAAGATCCAGCCCCATGACTGCATTCAGCTCATCCAGCACGGGCGCGGGTGGCAGGGAAACCCGGCCAATTTCATAGAGGTATTGCAGCTCAAGACGCACCATGGGGGAAAACAACCGGCGGCTTGCGCCCCGAAGCGCCTCCGCAGCCGCTTCGGAAATAGCCGAAGCGCCCTGCCCGTAAAGCCAGACGACCACGTGGGTATCCAGATAGACAGTCGCATCCTGCGTCAGGGTCGCCACTCCCGGCTCCAGTCGATATGGACCAGCGACTCGGGATCGCTGGTGAGATAATCCGGATGCGGACGTACAGCCGCCAGCGGATCATCGGTCGTCTCGGGCACAATACGCACCCGACGCCCCTTACGCACAATTTCCACCGGGCGACCGGAACGAATCACCCGGTCGACGACCTGGTAGAGATTGGCCCGCAAACGGGAAACCGAGAAATATTCCATGACATTACCGTACGTCTATGGCTAGATACTCGTACGATATGCTCGTCACCCTGCCCCGTCAAGCGTCATACTCGCCTGGCCAGGACGCCCGCCACAAGCAGCCCCGTCAGCAACACCAGTACCAGGGGCCAGTTACGCCAGCGGGTATAGGGAGTCAAGCCTTCATGGGCCACCACCTCGCCGGTCAGGGTGCCGGTTTCAAACTGGCCCAGCCGTGCCAGGATTTCACCGCGGGGGCCGATGATGGCGGTAATTCCGGTATTGGTGGCCCGTAACATCATGCGGCTGTTTTCCAGCGCGCGCATCCGGGCAATCTGCAAGTGCTGCGCCGGTGCGATGGAATCGCCGAACCAGGCGTCATTACTGACGTTGACCAGCAGGCCGGCACCGGGCACGGTCTGTGCAAACCAGCTACCGAACAGATCCTCGTAGCAAATCGATGCCGCGACGGAGACCCCCGCCACCTCCAGCGGTGGCTGGCGCGACTCACCCCGCTCAAAACCGGTATACGGCAGATTCAGCAGCGCCAGCTGGCGGCGCACAAAGCCCGGCACCGGAAAAAACTCGCCAAAAGGCACCAGGTGGTATTTGTAATAAAACTGCGCCGGGTCACCCATCGCCATGATGGTGTTGTATTCCACATCCTTGTCATAGTCGCGTTTGAGAATACCCATGAGCAGCTCACTGCCGTGCTCATCCAGCGCTGACTGCAAACCCTCCATATAGGGCATCGGCACATGATTGAGCAACACCGGCAAAGCCGCTTCCGGCCACACAATCAGATCACGACCCAGATGCGCCAGTGTCAACTCATGGTAGCGATCCAGGGTGGGCCGGCGCATACTCGGCAGCCATTTTTTGTCCTGCGATACATTGCCCTGCACCAGCGCTATCGCCAGGGGTTCACTGGCCGGCTGAGTCCACTGCACCCGCTCCAGCACCGCCCCCGCCGACCACACCAGCGCCAGCGCCAGCACAGCTACACCGGTAACCACGGCCCGGCGTCGCCATAACCAGAGCTGCCACAGCAGCCCGGCGCTCAGCGCCACCAGAAAGCTCATCAACAACACGCCGCCCAACGGGGCGAAACCGGCCAGGGGCGTGTCGATCTGGCTGTAGCCTGCCGACAGCCAGCCAAAACCACTGAACAACCAGCCCCTGAGCCATTCGGCCAGCGTCCAGAGCACGGGGAAAGCCAGCAGATGCCGTACGGGCGAACTATCGGGCCAGAAACGCGCCAGCAATATGGACACCAGCGCCGGATAAACCGCCAGGCAAGCAATCAGTGCCACCGTCATCACGGCCGCCAGCAGCGCCGGCGCGCCGCCAAAGGTATGCATACTGATGTAGACCCAGTAGACCCCCGCAGCGAAACACCCCAGGCCGAAGGCATAGCCGATCGCCAGAGCCTGTCGTGGCGCGCACTCGCGAACCAGAATCAACAACGCCAGCAACGACAGAGGGGCCAGCCAGAAAAGATCAAACGGGGCAAAAGCCGGCACCATCAGCACGCCGGCAAGCACCGCCACCGGCAGACGCCGGTTCAGGGGAGTCATGCGGCTGATGGTTGCCAGCACGGCAGCGATGCCTGAATTTTCTGATTTCATGCCAAAACTACACGGACTTGTCAGCGTCGCTTTCCCTGTCGTCACCATCGTCCGGGCCGGAAGCAGGAGCAAGCGGGGCGTCGTCCCGGGCCGCGGCGTCTACTTCACCAGGGGAGAGCAGATGCAGGCGCAGCAGGTGAATGCGGCGGTTATCCGCGCGCAGCACAGTAAAGCGAAAACGCTCCAGGACCACGCTTTCGCCGCGTCGGGGCAGGCGCCCGAAAGTGTTCATCACCAGCCCGCCCACGGTGTCGAATTCCTCGTCGCTGAAATCAGCCTCGAAGTACTCGTTGAATGCCTCAATCTCGGTCAACGCCTTGATCATGAAGCGCGTATCACTGTATCGCAGTATGTCGTCGTCCTCGGCGATATCATGCTCATCGTCGATTTCGCCGACGATTTGCTCCAGCACATCCTCGAT
>SLRW01000123.1 GCA_007130745.1 Gammaproteobacteria bacterium | reverse complement strand
GCCGCCGAAATTGATCTGGTGCAGGGCCATCGCAGTTATGAACTGCTGCTGGAACAGATCGCCGGCATCCATTCCGGGCGCCACTACTTCAATCCCGTGCTCACCGAGTCCTGATCGCGCCAGCAGCGCGCCAGCCACAAGGGAGTCAGTCCAGCCATGTATGCTTCCAGTCAAACGCCTGAAGGTCCTCCGGTCACGGTGTCCTCGCTGCGCAAGATGCGTGAGGAGGGTGAGCCCATTGCCTGCCTGACCGCCTATGACGCAAGCTTTGCCGCCCGGGTGGACGCTGCCGGCACCGATGTGGTGCTGGTAGGGGACTCGCTGGGTATGGTGGTGCAGGGGCGGGAGTCCACGGTGCCGGTGACTATGGAGGATGTGATCTATCATTGCCGCGCCACCGCCCGGGGTCTGCACCGGGCGCTGTTGATGGCCGATATGCCCTTTGCCAGCTACGCCATGCCCGAGCAGGCGATTCGTAACGGCGCCCGGCTGATGCAGGAAGGGGGCGCGCGCATGGTCAAGCTGGAAGGCGGCTCCCTGCAGGCCGAACTGGTGTATTTTTTGACCTCGCGGGGAATTCCCGTGTGCGGCCATATCGGCCTGCAGCCCCAATTCATTCATCGCCTGGGCGGTTATCGGGTCCAGGGGCGTGAACGGGATGCCGCCGAAGCCATGCTGGATGATGCACGTGCCCTGTGCGAGGCGGGGGTGGATCTTCTGCTACTTGAATGTGTGCCCGCTGATCTGGCGAAACGAATCAGGGAAGAGGTCGGTGTGCCGGTGATCGGTATAGGCGCCGGCCCGGATGTAGATGGCCAGATATTGGTGCTCTACGATGTGCTCGGCGTGACGCCTGGGCGCAAGCCCCGTTTCACCCGGGATTTCATGGTCGATGCCGGCAATATTCCCGATGCCCTGTCGGCCTACGTGGCCGCCGTGCGCGATAAAAGCTTCCCGGCACCCGAACACTGCTTCTGATCATGCTTGAAGTGGCTACAGCAGCGCAGCTGCGAGAAGTGCTGAACGACTGGCGTGGCGCCGGTGAACGTATTGCCCTGGTGCCTACGATGGGCAATCTCCACGAAGGCCATCTGCAGCTGGTTGATCGTGCGCGCGAACGGGCTGAGCGGGTGGTGGTCAGTCTGTTCGTCAACCCCACCCAGTTTGGCCCCGGTGAAGACCTGGAAAGCTATCCGCGCACCCTGAATGACGATCGCGCGGCGCTTGACGGGCGGCAGGCAGATCTGTTGTTTGTGCCCGATGAGATGGTGATCTACCCGCATGGTCGGAGCGCCTGTGTGGTTTCGGTGCCGGCTTTGTCAGACGGGCTCTGCGGCGCTTCTCGACCGGGTCATTTTGACGGCGTGGCGACCGTGGTGAGCAAGTTGCTCAATCTGGCGGACCCTGACGTGGCCGTCTTTGGCGAAAAGGATTACCAGCAGTTGATGATCATTCGCCGCATGGTGGCGGATCTTTTCATGCCGGTGGCGATTGAAGGCGTGCCGACATGTCGCGAAGCTGATGGCCTGGCTATGAGTTCGCGCAATCGCTACCTGAATGATGATGAACGCCAGCGTGCCCCGGCGCTTTACCGTGCCCTCACCGGGGTTGTGCGGGCCATGATCGATGGCCGCAGAGACTATGAAGTTATCCTGAGTGAGGCTCGTAACTGTCTGTCAGAAGAGGGGTTAGAGCCAGATTATGTGGAAGTGCGCCGGGATGATGATCTGGCGCCGCCCGGACCGGCTGACCGGCATCTGGTGGTGCTGGGCGCGGCACGACTTGGAAAGGCACGACTTATTGACAATGTGCGCGTAAGTCTGGAAACTGCATAGCCCCCTCCTATGATAGATGGGGTTGGAAGACCACGTCTGTGTGTTGCGGATGGGGTCGCAGTTGTCCAGAATATGCCCACCCGAGCGGTCGGCATCGTGCAGGGAAGATTCGGGAAAACCTGAGCGCTCCGAGCAGTGCTCACCTGAAACCGGAGAGTTGCAGCGATGCAGGTAACGTTACTCAAAGGCAAGCTTCACCGCGCGTGCGTGACCCACGCGGAACTCCATTACGAGGGTTCGTGCGCTATCGACGGACGGCTGCTCGATGCGTCGGGTATTCTGCCGTACGAGCAAATCCAGATTTACAATGTCAACAATGGTGAGCGCTTCACCACCTATGCCATACGCGCCGAAGAAGGCTCGCGGATCATTTCGGTGAATGGCGCGGCCGCACACAAGGCCGAAGTGGGTGACAGGCTGATTATCTGCGCCTATGCTGCCATGGATGCCAATGAAGCGAGGACTTTTGAGCCGCGCCTGGTGTATCTTGACGAACATAACAACGTAACCCATACGCGCAATACCATCCCGGTGCAGGTCGCCGCGCTCTGAATGAAGCGTGCAGTCCCCGCACCGGCAAACCGCCGGTGGCGGGCCGGGAGCTGACAGACAGGCCCCGTCGCCGCTGGTGACGGGGCCTTGTTTTTATCCGGAACCCATGAGCATGACTGAGCGCACGCTGGAATCATTGCCCTCCTGGCAGGCCCTGCAAACCCATTTCGGGGACATGGCCGGGGTGCATATGCGCACCTTGTTCGCCGATGACACTGCTCGCTTCGAAGATTTCTCGCTCAACGCCTGTGGCTTGCTGCTGGATTATTCCCGCAACCGTATTGATCGCAAGTCGATGGCGCTGCTGTTTGAACTCGCGCGCGAGCGTGATGTCGTCGGTGCCGCCCGAAGAATGTTGGCAGGGGAGAACTTTAATACCAGCGAACAGCGGGCCGTTTTGCACGTCGCCCTGCGCGCGTCGGCCAGCAAAACCT
>SLRW01000083.1 GCA_007130745.1 Gammaproteobacteria bacterium | reverse complement strand
TTGCGCTTCATCTTTATATTTGTTTGTTAGAGGTAAGTTACATGTCTACCGGTACCGTAAAGTGGTTCAACGAAGCCAAGGGCTATGGATTCATCACCCCCGCTGATGGCAGCAAGGACATCTTTGTCCATTTCTCCGCCATCCAGGGCGAGGGTTTCCGTACCCTGAACGAAGGTCAGGAAGTGTCCTTCGAGGTGGAGCAAAGCCCGCGTGGCCCCCAGGCCGTGCGCGTCACTGCCTGAGCCTAAAGCGACAGCTTCGCTTTGGAAACCCCGCTTCGGCGGGGTTTTCTTTTGTCAGCCACAAATATCGGCGGTCAGCGTCAGGGGTCTCGGCCGGCCGCCGGGCACAAGCTCATAAACCGGCAAGGCGGCGCCGGCAAGCGAGAGGTCAAAGCTGACCAGCCCCAGGCTATAGTCGGCCGCCAACGGCAAATGCCACCAGCTCACCGGTGCGACCTTTGCCTTCACAAACAGCCGTGGCGGCGCATCCCCGGGCAGTTCAAGGGCCGTGTCCGCCAGGATATCCCACAGGCTGCAACCACAGGCCTTGGCATAGGCCTCCTTCAGCGTCCAGAGCACGAAGAATTGCCGGCGGCGCTCGAGCACCGGCAGCGCTTCCAGATGCGCCTGCTCACCTGCGGCAAAGTAGTGCCGGGCCAAATCATCGAGGCGATTGCGGCGGCCATGAAACTCGACGTCGACGCCCACCGGGGCTGATCCGCTTAATGCCAGCACCACCCGGTCATGGCTGTGTGACACGTTGAAATAACAACCACCGCCGACCACTTCGGGCTTGCCCTGCGGTCCGGCAGTGAACTCCAGCGCCTCGGGTCGGCAATCCAGATGTTGCGCCAGGCCGTGTCGCACCAGCGCCCGGGTCACCAGATATCGACCGCGCGCCGCATCACTACGCAGACCCTGAAGCCGGGTGGTTTCCTGTTGATCCAGCAGGCCGCGGTAATCCTGTCCCCTCGCCACGGCCTCATCCAGACGACACACCAGCACCACAGGTAGCGCATGCGCGTCAGCCATCAGCGGCGCCATAGCCACGGCCCTTGTCTACCACATTAAACAGCGACTCGCCTGCCTTCCAGCGATGGAAATTATCGATAAACTGCTCAACCAGCGCCTCGCGCCAGCCGATAAAATCCCCGGCCATATGCGGGGTAATAAATACATTGTCCATCACCCACAGGGGGTGTTCAGGCGGCAGGGGCTCCTCCTCGAACACATCCAGCGCAGCCCCGGCAATCACCCCATCACGCAGCGCGGCGACCAGATCATCAGTGACCACAATCGGCCCGCGTCCCACGTTGATCAGCCGGGCATGAGCCGGCATTTGCGCCAGCGTCCGGACATCAAACAGGCCTTCGGTCGCCTCGGTCAGGGGCGCGGCAATCACGACAAAATCGGCATCGCCAAGCAGAGCAATCAGCTCACTTGCCGGGTGTACATGGCCAAATACCGGATCCGCGTCGCGGCCGCGACCCGAGACCCCCGTGATATGCAGTCCCGCGGCCTTGAGCAGAGCCCCGATCTCGCGGCCAATGGAGCCGGCGCCGACAACCAGGGCCCGGCGGCCATCGATGCGTTCGGTATCACGGTGACACCACTGCCATTCGCTTTTGTAGCGCAGGCTGCCATGCATATCCTTGGCAAACAGCAAAATCGCGCCCAGCACATACTCGGCAATGCCGCGATCAAAAATGCCGCGGGCATTGGTCACCAGGATATCACTTTTCACCACCTCGGGGATCAGGATGGCATCGACTCCGGCGCTGGTGGCATGAATCCAGCGCAGGGCGTCGGCGTGCGGCCAGGCTTCACCCAGCACGCCGGTACGAAAATCAGTCACCAGAAGCACTTGCGCACCGGGCAGGGCTTCTGCCAGCTCGGCCGCGCTGGTGGCATGGCGAATCCCTGCCTCACCCGCCAGCGCATCCAGCCCTGGCGGCGGGCCTTCCTCGCAGTCAAACAGGGTGGCAATAATGGTCTGCTTCCGGGACATATCCGGGTGCTCCGTCAAGCCGTCATTTGACGGCAACCAGACGACCCTACCCACGCCTTCAGGCCAACGTCAACTGCGTTCAAAATGGGCCGCAAAATAATGCTTGACCGCCCTGCCACAGCACGCCTACGCTGGCCACGCCGGCAGCCGGTCGGCGACTATGGCAAGACCCGCGTGGAGCAGCGCTGATGTACGACGAAATCGACAAGGAAGAATACGAGGGCCACAGTCAGATGTGGACTCCTTCCCTGCAGGCCATTCCCATGCCTGGCATCCGCCGCATGATCAATATGGCCGCCAAGATGGATGATGTCATCCATCTGTCCATCGGGCAGCCCAATTTTCCCACGCCCGCCCATATCGTCGAGGCCAATATAGAGGCGCTGCGTGAGGGGCAGACCGGCTATACCATGGATGCCGGGCTGCCCGAACTGCTCACCGAGCTGGCCGACTACTACAGCAAGCGCTATAACCGCGAGATTACCGAGGACAATATCCTGGTCACCTCCGGCGCCACCGAAGGCATGTTCCTGGCATTGAGCGGCACCGCCGCACCCGGTCGCCAGTTCCTGGTGCCGGACCCGACCTTCACCATGTATGCCCCACTGATTCGCATGAACGGCGGCGAGGTCAAGACCATCCCCACGCGCCCGGAAAACGGTCACCAGCTTGATCCGCAGGAAGTCATAGACGCTATCGACATGCGTACCTTCGGCATCGTCCTCAATTCCCCGGCCAACCCCACCGGCGCGGTGATGCCCAAAGAAGCGGTGGAAGCGATTGTGCAGGAAGCGGCCTACCGCGGCGTCTATGTCTTCTCCGACGAGG
>SLRW01000026.1 GCA_007130745.1 Gammaproteobacteria bacterium | reverse complement strand
TTTTATTACTTCGGTTCGATGTCGTGGAGATGGCGACCCACCGCCAGCCAGGCGCCAAGCCAGCCGAGTAGCATGGCCGTGGCAATAAGGGTAGCGCCGGTATCCAGGCCCAGTCCGGCCAGCCGGAAATTACTGTCATAGAGTTCGGTCAGGCGCTGCACCGGCTCGCTCATCAGGGCCAAACCAATCGCTACCACTGCCCAGGCAATGATGCCCCCGAACAGACCGTACCAAAGGCCGGTATAAAGGAATGGTCGACGGATAAAGGCGTCGGTGGCGCCCACCAGTTTCATGACTTCTATTTCGTGGCGCTGGTTGTGGATTTCCAGGCGAATGGTGTTGCCGGCGATCACAATCACCGCCAGCGCCAGCAGGACAGCCAGCATGAGGATAATGCGCTGGCCGATATCGAGCAGGGCGAAGAAGCGTTCCAGCCATTCGCGATCCAGCTGGACCTGGTCTACCCGGTCCAGGGCGGCAAGTTCATCGGCCAGGCGCGAGATTGCCTCGGGCCGGTCGCTGCGGGGCTGGACCACAATCAGTGCCGGCAGGGGGTTTTCATCCAGCAGCGCTGCCGCCTCGTCGTAGCCCGACCAGCGGCGGAATTCGGCCAGGGCATCATCCGGGGTGATGACCTGTACATTGCTGACATCATCCCGTTGCCCTAATTCGCGGGCTGTGGCCGTGGCGCTTTCGGCGTCTACACCCGGTTGCATGAATACCGACAGTTGCACGGCGTCGTCCCAGCCATGCGCCACGCTGCGGGCATTGTCCACCACCAGATAGAGCGCGGCCGGCATGGCCAGGGCAATGGCGATGACGCTGAGGGTGAGCATGGAGCCCAGGCGACCCTGATACAGACGGCTCAGCGAAAAACGGGCGGCGTCCAGATGCCGGGACAGCCAGGCCAGCGGGTTGAAGCGCGCACGCGCGAGGCGGCGCCCGGTTTCGGTACGCCTGGCCGGTCGCGTCGGGCGCGGCGCGGCCGGGCTGCCCGGACTGCGCGAGGCGCCCTGTCTACGGCGTTGCATCGAAGGCTCCGGCTTGTTCGGGGTCTACCAGTTCGCCATCGCTAAGGGTGATCATGCGCTTGTCCATTTTGCGGATCAGGGCGAGATCATGGGTCGCGATCAGCACGGTGGTGCCGACGCGATTGAAGCGCTGGAACAGTTCCATGATTTCCTGCGACAGGCGCGGGTCCAGATTGCCGGTGGGTTCATCTGCCAACAGCAACGGGGGCTTGTTGACGATCGCCCGGGCAATGCCCACCCGCTGTTGTTGTCCGCCCGAGAGCATGGGCGGATAGGCTTTTTCCTTTTGCAGGAGTTCTACCTGATCCAGCGCGGCGCGCACCCGGCGGCCGGTTTCGGTGGCGCTGACGCCGGCGATCACCAGCGGCAGGGCGACATTGTCAAAGATGGTCCGGTCGGGCAGCAGGCGGTGGTCCTGGAAAATCAGCCCCACCTTGCGGCGATGGTAGGCGATGTCGCGGCGCCGGATGCGTCCCAGATTCTGTCCGTCCACCAGCACCTGGCCCCGGCTGGTGCGCTCGAGCAGGGCGATCAGGCGCAGCAGCGTACTCTTGCCGGCGCCGGAGTGGCCCGTGAGAAAGGCCATTTCCCCGCGCTCAAGATCAAAGCTGAGGTTGCGCAGGGCATCCCCCGTGCCTTCGTAGCGTTTGCTCACGCTGATAAAACGCACCATGGGCGCGCCCGTGCTGTCGGGGGTGACGCTGCTCACGCCTGTGTCTCCTCGCGGGCCGGGGCCAGCAGTGCCTGGACAAAATCATGCGCGGAGAACACGCGCAGATCCTCGGCACTTTCGCCAATGCCGATAAAGCGCAGCGGGATACCGAGCTGATCAGCGATGGTCAGCACAATGCCGCCTCGGGCAGTGCCGTCCAGTTTGGTCAGGGCGATGCCGCTCACGCCCACCGCCTGGTGAAACTCTCTTGCCTGGTTGAGGGCGTTCTGGCCGGTGCCGGCATCGAGCACCAGCAGTACCTCGTGTGGCGCGGCCGGCTCCTGGCGCTCCAGTACACGGCGGATCTTGCGCAGCTCTTGCATGAGGTTGTCCTGGGTGTGCAGCCGGCCGGCGGTATCGGCAATCAGCACATCAATGCCACGCGATCGTGCCGCGGCAAAGGCATCGTGAATGACTGCCGCGCTGTCGGCGCCAGCGTGCTGGGCAATCACCGGCACATCGTTGCGATCGCCCCATATCTGCAATTGCTCCACCGCTGCTGCGCGGAAGGTGTCGCCGGCCGCCAGCATGACACTGCGATTCTGGTCGCGAAGCCGGCGGGTCAGTTTGGCAATGGTGGTGGTTTTGCCGCTGCCGTTGATGCCCACCACCAGAATCACATAAGGCGGGTTGTCCGCCGCCGGTGTCAGCGGTATTTCGCAGGGGCTGAGGATTTCCTCCATGGCTTGCGCCAGGGCATCGATCACTGTCTGGCCGTCTTCGGCGGCTTGTGCGCGCAGTATTTCGCGCAGCCGCTGCATCAGTCGGGCCGTGGTTTCCACGCCCACATCGGCCATTAACAGTTGGTCTTCCAGCAACTCCTCAAGCTCGTCATCAAGCTGGACCGGTCCCCCACTGAAGACCTTCCCCAGTCCTTGCTGCAGTTTGTCACGTGTGCGCCCCAGGCCCTGGCGAAGGCGGCCCATCAGTCCTGTCGGCGCGCTGGTGTCGTTCATGCTGGGTATCCCGGTGTGCGCCCCGATCAGGGCGCGTCTCTGATATGCCCTGCTATGCTACCACCGGGCCGGCGCGGGCGAACAGGTGCCGGTCGTGGATCCGGAATCTGCGGGAGGCAGGGTGAAGCAACGGCAGGGGCAGCATAACCGGCTGCGCATTATCGG
>SLRW01000008.1 GCA_007130745.1 Gammaproteobacteria bacterium | reverse complement strand
ACGGGCAGGCCCGCATGCCGTAATGGCACGGTACCCTGCCCCCCTGAACACGTCAACACAGGGATTACGCAACAATGTGTTACGAAATGCAGCAAACATGACCGGACTGGTCAGCATTTACACTAAACTGCTACATTGAGCCCGCGAGCTATAATCCTGGAGATGAGGAGAACATCTAATGAACAAACCACAAACAAGTCGTCTGGCCCTGGCTGCGGGTGCCGCCCTGATGCTGGGTGCCGGCACGGCCCTGGCCGGCCCCGGTGGTACCTACGTGCAGGGTGCTTATGCCGACTGGGATGATTTTGATTCCGGCACCAACATTGCCGGTAGCCTGCGTATTCCCGGCGGTATCCGCTTTTTTGCTGACTATACCGACACCGACCTGGAATGGCTGCGAGCGGGGCTGGGTTGGCAATTTGGCCCACCGGGCCCAATCGGACTCGAACTTGGTCTTAGCTACCATGACCTGGAGTTCGATGGTGGCGACAGCGATGACGGCATTGGTATTCACGGTAATGTCCGCGTTACACCGATCCCCGGGTTGCGCTTCTCCGGCCGCGTGGAACGGATATTCCTGGACGAACTCGATGATGAAACCATCATTGGTCTGGATGCCGACTGGCGTGTACTGCCGCCCTTCGTGGGGCTTTTCGTCAGTTATGAGACTTTTGATGAAGGCGAAGACGACCTGATCAAAGTGGGGCTGCGCGCCCACTTCTCAAGCCTGCCGGGCTTGTAAGCGGTTGCCGTCGAAACGCCGGTCCAGCGATGCTGGGCCGGCGTTTTTATGGCGCTCACCCCCGGGCCTCCGCCAGCAGGCGTTCCATCAAACGCCGCGCCGAACCGGCCCAGCCGCCGCCAAACAGGTTGAGGTGGTTGAGCACGTGGTAGAGCTGGTAGAGATCCCGCCGTACCACGTAATCCGGGTCCAGCGGCCATTCGGCCTCATAAGCGGCTCGAAACGCCGGGCCGAAGCCCCCGAACAGTTCCGTCATCGCCAGGTCACTCTCGCGATCGCCGTAGTACACCGCCGGATCATAAATCCAGGGCTGGCCTCGCGCATCCATGCCCGCATTACCTCCCCAGAGATCGCCGTGCAACAGCGAGGGCTGCGGGGTATAGGTGCTAAAAAGCTCGGGAATACATTCGGCCAGGTCTCGCCCCAGCGATTGTAGTCGTCCATCGTGGCTGTTGCGTTGTGCCAGCGCCAGTTGATGCTCCAGGCGATAGCGGCGGAAAAAGGCGGGCCAATCGTCTTCGTGGGGATTGGGCTGGGTTGTGGTGCCGATCGTGTTATCCCGGTACCAGCCGAAAAAAGGCTGACGAATGGCATGCATTTGAGCCAGCGCCTCGCCCAGCCGGGCTTCTGCCGACTCGTGCAACGGCTGCAGATCGACGTATTCAAGCACCAGCCAGGCGCTGTCGTCATCACTGCCGGTGGCCACTACCGCCGGTGCCTGAACGCTGCCGGTAGCTGCCAGTTCGGCCAGCCCCTCGGCCTCAGCCTCGAACATGGACAATCGATCAGCCCGGTTGAGTTTGACGAAATACCGCTGTCGCCCGTCCTCAAGCACCAGCGCCTGATTGATGTCCCCGCCACTGACCGGCGTGCTGCCAGACAGCCGGAAGGGCTCCCCGATCGACATCTCGATCTGGTCGGCAATACGTCTGAGCAAGGTTTCAGTTGCCATACACTAATCCGTGTGCAAGGAGTCCAGACAACAAATCCCGCCACCGAAAACACCGAAGAACAAATCACCTTCTGTTCAGCGTATTCGGTGTCTTCGGTGGCGCTTTAAATCATTAACCGCGCCGCAAAGTCCTACAACCTTGGACTTTAGACCCTAGAACCTTATCTTGCCCGTCAAAATATCCTTGTACATCACAAAATCGCCCATCAGGCTGTACAGGGGATAATCGAAGGTCGCGGGCTTGTTCTTCTCGAAAAAGAAATGCCCCACCCAGGCAAAGCCATAGCCAAACACCGGCACCAGCAGCAACAGCCAGAAATTCAGGGTGATGAAAGTAGCAACCAGAGTGGCCAGTGCCAGCGTGGTGCCCACAAAATGCAGGCGCCGACAGGTGCGGTCGCTGTGCTCTTCCAGGTAATAGGGGTAGAAATCCGCGAAGTTATCGATACGTTCGGCCATCACACTACACTCCTCCAGGGTAATCCTGTCCTGATTCTACTGCATGCGCCTGGCTTTATGTAATTGGCGGAGGGGGTGGGATTCGAACCCACGGATGGTCGCCCATCGCCGGTTTTCAAGACCGGTGCATTCAACCGCTCTGCCACCCCTCCGGTTTCGGGTCGGCACCAAGGATACCGATGGCGAAGGGGCGTTACCAGACTTCTCGACCTCGATAAGCTTTAGCGGTCGCGTTTTCAGTGTTCAGTTTTCGGTTTTCAGACTTTGTTGTGTCGCGCAAGCGCGACCTTTTCCATTGATTGCGAGGGCGTAGCCCGAGCAGCCCGTCTAAAAACTGAACACTGAACACTGAAAACGCCCGGCCACAGGCCGGGTAGCCGTTGGCCCGGACGGGCCAGAGTGCTATTCTCTCGGGCGAGCTGACAATTTCAGTACTACGAGGAGTAAAGCACCCATGAGAACAGACGCACCCGTCGCTTCCAGACAGCAAGAACGTACGCTGGCGGTCAACAGCGTTATCCGCAACACCTACCTGCTGCTGTCGATGACGCTGCTGTTCAGCGCGGTCACCGCCGGTGTTTCCATGGCCCTGAATCTGCCGCATCCGGGGCTGCTGATTACCCTGGGCGGCTACTTCGGGCTGTTGTTTCTCACCAGCTATCTGCGCAACAGCGCCTGGGGCCTGGCCTCGATCTTCGCGCTGACCGGTTTCATGGGCCTGACACTGGGCCCCATCATCAGCCACTATCTGGCGGCTTTCAGTAACGGCCACGAGCTGGT